>NZ_JAMYQF010000048.1:0-50827 GCF_040320745.1 Mesorhizobium sp. M0621
CCCCCCCCCGGGGGGGGGGTGTGGCCGCCCGGTTTTGGGGGGGGGGCTGCCCCCCCGCCCTCCCCCCCCGGGGGCCCCCCCCCCCGCACGCGGGGGGGTGGGGGGCCCGCCCCCCGCCCGGAGAGGGGGCCTTCTAGGGCGCAGCCCCCTCTCCGTCTCGGCTTCGCCGAGCCACCTCTCCCCCACTTCGTGGGGGCGAGGAACCCAGCTCCGGCCCCTGCACGAAAACTGCACACGCTTGCGGAAAACCTCCTCGCATCCGCCGCACCGTCTCCCCGCCGGGCTGCGAGACAGGCGGCATGCAAATGCGAGCAAAACCCTATTGGTCCGTGCCTTATAGGCTGCGCAGTGAAGGCTGGTGGCTGGCCGATCCGCCGCACGCGACGGCGATCCTCATTCCCTTCGTCCGCAAGCGCCCGCCGGCAATCCGGCTGGAAGCCATCAGGAAAGCCAGATCATGACATCGCTGTTCGCCGCCGCGCCGCGCTATTGCAGCCGCTTCGGTGTCGCCATCCTGCTGGTCGCATTGGCGGATTTTCTGTTCTACGGCCAACCCGCCGGCATCACGGTTTTTCTGTTTGCCCTCCTGGTCGCCGCCGCGGTCGTCGCCGTGCATCCCGCGGCCGTCAGCGATGGTCGGGTTTGGCTCAAGCCTGCCGCGCTGTTTGTTGCGCTGCTGCCGCTGGCCGAAAATGTCAGCGCTCTGTCGGTGTCAACAGCGCTTGCGGCGTTGGCTGTCTTCGCGCTTTCGCTGAGCGGGCGGCTGCGTCACCGCATCGCCCGCATTGCCGGTCAGGTCGCACTGTTCCTGCTGGCGGCGCCATTCCGCTTCGCCAGTGATTTCATCCGCTGGCGCAAGACGGCGCGCCGCTTCGGTCGGCGCCGCGTCCGCCTGGCGGCGATCGCCGTCTGGGTGATGCCACTGACGCTGGGCGCGGTCTTTCTGGCGCTGTTCGGCGCCGCCAACCCGGTCATCGACTACTGGCTGTCGCTGATCGACCTTTTGAAACTGCTCGATCTCATCCAGCTCACGCGGATTGCCTTCTGGCTGTTCGTGCTCGTCGGCGTCTGGGCTTTTCTGCGGCCACGGGTGCCGCGCCTGGGTCGCCGCATCCCGCGCACGGCGGCGGTCAACGCTCAAGCCGAGAAAACCGTCACCACCATCGAGGACATACTGTTCGGCAAGGCAGCCATCCTTCGCGCGCTTATTGTCTTCAACATCCTGTTTGCGCTGCAGACCGGGCTCGACGCCACCTATCTGTGGGGCGGGGCAGCCCTTCCCGATGGGCTGAGCTACGCGGCTTACGCGCATCGCGGCGCCTATCCGCTGATCGTCACCGCGCTGCTGGCCGCCGGCTTCGTGCTGGCGGCGCTGCGGCCGGGCAGTGCGACATCGGCCGATCCGCTCATCCGCCGGCTAGTCTATGCCTGGGTGGTGCAGAACATCATGCTGGTCATCTCGTCGATCCTGCGGCTCGACCTCTATATCGGCATCTACGCGCTGACCTACTGGCGCGTCGCCGCCTTCGTCTGGATGGGGCTGGTGGTATCAGGCCTTGCGCTGATCATCGCCCGCATCGCGCTGCAAAAATCCAACGAATGGCTGCTGTCCGCCAATCTTCTGACGTTATCTCTGACGCTTTATGCCGGCTGTTTCATCAATTTCGCCGCAACGATCGCCAACTACAATGTCGACCATTCCTTTGAAATGACCGGCCAGGGCATTCCCCTCGACGCCTGGTATGTGCGCTCGCTCGGCCCGAGCGCGTTTCCGGCGCTCGATCGTTTTCTCGATCATCAGAGCCGGACGGCGGCTGCCAACAATCCGGCTGTTCGCGAACTGGCGGGGCGGCGCGGCAGTGACGAAGGCTGGTATCGCACCCAGCAGAACTGGCGGGCCTGGAGCTTTCGCGACTGGCGGCTGCTCGGGTATCTCGACAGCAAGGGGCCGTTCGTGGTTCCTCACCGTATCGAACCTTACCTGCCGGGCCGCTGATCGATGCCGCACCATATCCTCGTCGCCGACGACGATCCGCATATCCGCGAGGTGATCTGCTTCGCGCTGGAAAAGGCCGGCATGAAGACGCAGGCGGTGGCCGACGGTGCCGCCGCTTTGCAGGCGATCGGACGGCGGGCACCCGATCTCGTCGTGCTCGATATCGGCATGCCGGAGATGGACGGGCTGGAGGTCTGCCGGCGGCTGCGACACATATCCGATGTGCCGGTGCTGTTTCTGTCCGCGCGTGACGAGGAGATCGACCGCATCCTCGGGCTCGAAATGGGCGGCGACGACTATGTGACAAAACCGTTCAGCCCGCGTGAGCTGGTCGCCCGCGTCAACGTCATCCTGCGGCGCGCCCGCCCGGCGGCGCCCGAACCGTCCGACGACCGGCAGTTCGCGCAGGGCAAACTGGCCTTGGCGCCGGCCAGCCATGCCGCCAGCTTCGACGGCAAGCCGCTTGCCCTGACGGGGATAGAGTTCTCGATCCTGAAAGGGTTTTTGGCGCGGCCGACGCATGTGCTCGACCGCGACGCGGTGATGGCAAGTGCTTATGCCGCCAACATCCATGTCGCCGGCCGCACCGTCGACAGCCACATCCGCAACATCCGCGCCAAGCTGGCGGCACTGGGTTGCCTGGATGCCATCGAGACCGTGCATGGCGTCGGCTTCCGGCTTGGTCGATGCGGCTGACGAGCAAATGGATCGGTCGCAAATGGCGGCCTCGCCTCGCCACGGTCGTCGTCGCCATCCTGATCATGGTGATGGCCTTGCCGCTGGTCGGCCTGTTCTTCTTCCGCCTCTACGAAAACCAGCTGATCCGCCAGACCGAGGCGGAGCTGATCGCGCAAGGCGCGGCCATCGCCGCCATCTACGCGCAGGACGTGCGCGATGCCGGCATCCCGCCGCAAAACCTCGGTACACCGATGCCGCAGGCAAACGCAGGCGCGAGCCGAAGCGTCAATCCGGACCCGCTGTACAGGCCGATCGAACCGCGTCTCGATCTCGCTTCGGATTATGTGCTTCCGACCCGGCCAGTGGCCATGCCAGGCACAGCCGATCCCGCCTTCGTCGCGATCGGCACGCGTCTGTCCGGTATTCTCGACGCGACGCAGAAAACCACGCTGGCCGGTTTCCGATTGCTCGATCCCACAGGCGTCGTCATTGCCGGGCGCGGCGAGGTTGGGCAATCGCTCGCTGGCGTTGAAGAGGTGCGCGAGGCACTCGCCGGCCGCTACGCCAGTGCGCTCAGGCTGCGCATCCCCGACCAGCCGGCGCCACCGCTCTATTCGGTCAGCCGCGGCACCAAGGTGCGTGTCTTCGTCGCCTTGCCGGTGGCCGTCGATGGCCAAGTCGCCGGCGTGGTCTATGTGTCGCGGACGCCCAACAACATCATCAAACATCTCTATGGCGAGCGCGGCAAGGTGACGTTGGCGGCGATCGCCATTCTCGGCGGCACGCTGCTCATCGGCCTGGTCTTCCTGCGCACCGTCAGCCGGCCGATCTATGCGCTGATCGATCGCACCGAGCGCATCGCCGCCGGGGACCGCGAGGCGATCCGGCCGCTCGACCACCACGGCACATACGAGATGGCCGAGCTGTCCGCCGCCTTCCTCGACATGGCCGAAAAACTGCAGGCGCGCTCGGATTCCATCCAGACGTTTGCCACCCATGTCTCGCACGAACTCAAATCGCCACTGACGGCGATCCAGGGCGCGGCCGAATTGCTGCGCGATTCAGGAAGCGCGATGGACGATACGGAGCGTCGGCGCTTCTCCAACAATATCGTCACCGATGCCGGGCGGCTCAATCTGCTGGTACGGCGCCTGCTCGACCTGGCGCGCGCCGAAAACCTGGCGCCGAGCGGCGAAAGCACCTCTATCGGCGCGGCACTGGCGCTGCTCCCGGTGGACAACAGGCTGGCGGTCCGCGTCGAGGCAGGCGGCGATCTGACCTTGCGCATATCGGCGGAGAATGCGGCAATCGTGCTTGCCAATCTCATCGACAATTCGGCCAGGCACGGCGCGACGCAGGTTTCGGTCACGGCGGCGAGCGCCGGTGGCAAGGCGGCCATTCAGGTCAGTGACGACGGTGCCGGCATTTCGCCGAGCAACCAGGCGCGCATCTTCGAGCCGTTCTTCACCACGCGCCGCGATTCGGGCGGCACCGGCATGGGCCTCGGCATCGTTCTGGCCCTCCTGAAAGCGCATGATGGTATGATCGCGCTGGTTGACTCCGAGCGCGGCACGCGCTTCGAGATCATTTTGCCGGTCGCGTGAGGACGCGGGCAAAGAATCGGAGAAAAAAGTGCGCTACGACATCGTCATCATCGGCGGGGCCATCGTCGGATCCTCGGTCGCCTATTATCTGCGCGAGGAAGGGTTTTCCGGCTCGATCGCCTTGATCGAGCGCGATCCGCAGTTCGCCCACGCGGCAACGACGCTGTCCATGGCCTCGATCCGCCAGCAATTCTCGATCCCCGAAAACATCCGTCTGTCGCAGTTCACGCTGAAGCTGTTCCGGCGGCTGAAGGAAGAGTTCGGCGCGGATGCCGATATCGGCTTTCGCGAGGGTGGCTATCTCATCCTTGCCGGCGAGGACGGGCTGCCGATCCTCAAGGCCAATCACGACGCGCAGATGGCCGAGGGCGCCGACATCGTGCTGGAGGATGCCGATGCGCTGGTGCGCCGCTTCCCGTGGCTGTCGGCCGAGGGCATCACCGCCGGCGCCTATGGCCGGACAGGCGAGGGCTGGTTCGACGCGCATGCGATGCTGATGCTGTTCCGCAAGGCGCTGCGCGAGAAGAAGATCGATTTCATCACCGCTGATGTCACCGATATTGCGCGCGACGGCAACCGCATCACCAGCGTCAGGCTCGACAATGGCGAGGTGCTGGAGGCCGGCATCATCGTCAACGCCGCCGGGCCGAACGCCGGCAAGGTCGCTGCCATGGCTGGGTTGGCGCTGCCGGTCGAGCCGCGCAAGCGCAATGTCTTCGTCTTCGAGGCGCGCGAGAAATACGCCGACATGCCGCTGCTGGTCGACCCCTCCGGCATCTATGTGCGTCCGGAAGGCTCGGTCTATCTCACCGGCGGCGCCGAACCGGAAGAGGGCGACGGCCCGGCCGCCCCCGGAGATTTCGAGGTCGATTGGCCGTTGTTCGAAGAGGTGATCTGGCCGGTGCTGGCGACCCGGATTCCAGCTTTCGAGGCGATCAAGCCAACGCGCGCGTGGGCCGGCCACTACGACTACAACACGCTCGACCAAAACGCGGTCATCGGCCCGCATTCCGAGGTCGGCAATTTCCTGTTCGCCAATGGATTCTCCGGCCACGGCCTGCAGCAGGCGCCTGCCGTCGGCAAGGCGCTGGCCGAACTGATCGTGCACGGAGGGTATCGCACGGTGGACTGTTCGGCGTTTGGGTATGGCCGGGTCGCGGAAGGGCGGGCGTTTCGGGAGTTGAATGTGATTTGAGCGAGACAGGACGGACCTTCGGGATTTGCCAAGGCGTCCCAGTTTTTCTTCGTCATTCCAGGGCGGAGCAGGAGCGAAGCGACGTCGCGGAGACCCTGGAATCCATGCCGTTACCGCTGTCGAAGGGCTCCAACGGGGCAGAAAAAACCGCGCGATCGGCGTTCGCTGCGATAGAAGGTTCTGCACCGCCGCGACACTTCAACGTCGCGGCATGGATCCTAGGGTCTGCGCCGCGTCGCTTCGCTCCTTGCTCCGCCCTAGGATGACGAAGTCTGGTCAAGGGCGGGCCTCAGCCCTTGCGGCTGAACCAGAAGGCGTCGGCCATGCGCTTCATGCCGATGCGCTCGTAGAAGCCGACGGCGTCGGGCATGGAGATCAGGCTGATGGCGACGGACGGCCCGAGTTGCCGGCGCGCCTCGTCCATCAGGCCCTTGCCGATGCCGAGCCCCTGCGCCGATTGGGAAACGGCGAGCTCGGAGATGTAGCAGACCCAGGAAAAATCGGTGAGCGCCCTGATAACGCCGATCAGTGGCTTGCCCTCCACGTCGAGACGCGCAGTCAGGACCAGGTTTGCGCCTGAAAGCATCGCCTGCAGGCGAGCGTCGTCATCTACAGGGCGCGTTTCGCCGAGACCGGATTCGACCAGCACGCGACGGAATTCGGCGATGTCGAGCGCGGCTTCGCGTGCATAGAGGACGTGTGCGTTTTCTGCCATGGTCGACAGACTGCACTATCGGACGGCGAATTCGAAGCCGTTTTCGCGCATAGTTCTATGCATAGCGCTCTTCCGAAACCGGGGCCACCTTTGGGTGATATGCATTATGGCTTGCGCCAGCGCGCACAAACGATTGCCTTTTATTTGCTGCCGGCTTTGTGTAAACCGGCGTCAGCAAATTCCCCCGCAACGAAAACACGGGCAAAAGCCATGGAAAAGTTCACCAAGCTCACCGGCGTCGCCGCTCCGATGCCGATCGTCAATGTCGACACCGACATGATCATCCCCAAGGATTATCTGAAGACGATCAAGCGCACCGGGCTCGGCACCGGCCTGTTCGCCGAAATGCGCTACAATGACGATGGTTCGGAAAATCCGGATTTCGTGCTCAACAAGCCAGCCTATCGCAAAGCGCAGATCCTGGTCGCCGGCGACAATTTCGGCTGCGGCTCGTCGCGCGAACACGCTCCGTGGGCGCTGCTCGATTTCGGCATTCGCTGCGTCATCTCGACCTCGTTCGCCGACATCTTTTACAACAACTGCTTCAAGAACGGCATCCTGCCGATCACCGTCAGCCCCGAGGATCTCGAGAAGCTGATGGACGACGCGTCGCGCGGCTCCAACGCCACGGTGTCGGTCGACTTGGAAGCCAAGGAAATCCGCGGACCGGATGGCGGCGTGGTCACGTTCGACCTCGACGACTTCAAGAGGCACTGCCTCTTGAACGGCCTCGACGACATCGGCCTGACCATGGAAAAGGCCGGCGCCATCGCTTCGTTCGAGAAGAAGAACGCCGAACAGCGCCCGTGGGCCTGAGCGGCACGCTCCGGGGCGGATAGGCGCGTTCGTTGCGGCTGAGTGGAGGGGCAGTCATGACTCGTTCGCTTCTTGCCGGCACTTGCGGGCTGACGTTTCTTCTGCTGACTGCCGTGGGCCACGCCCAGACACAGACGCCCGCCGAGCCGGCGCCGGCGGCCGAAAAGCCTGCCACCGACCAGGGAACGAACGCCGCCGACGCTTCCGATGACGACAGCCAAGCGCCTGTGCCATTCGAGGGCGGCCAGCTGACCATCACCCAACCGGAACAGGACGGTGAAAAGGTGCTTGCCTTCGACGGCAAGCAGTTGGCCACCAATTATGATGTCTTCTTCGACAGAATAGTCGAGGTCGGCGGCGTCAAGGTGGCGCTGTTCGATGTCGGCGATGGCGGCAATCAATGCGGGCCGGCGACAGTGATCGTCTGGAAGCCGGAAGGCGGCACCATCCAGAGCACCACAGTCGAGCAGGACGACTGCGGCGCGCCGCCATCGGCGGTATCCGACAACGCCATCT
Source organism: Mesorhizobium sp. M0621 (assembly GCF_040320745.1). Classification (NCBI taxonomy): domain Bacteria; kingdom Pseudomonadati; phylum Pseudomonadota; class Alphaproteobacteria; order Hyphomicrobiales; family Phyllobacteriaceae; genus Mesorhizobium; species Mesorhizobium sp. M0621. Next base: position 7,521 of record NZ_JAMYQF010000048.1, read on the forward strand.
ATTTCGTGCCCTATCTGTTGCCGGGGGATCAGAAGCCGGCTTTGCAGTGGTCGCCGACCGACGGGCTGACGATTTCGGGCAATCTGAGCTACATGCCGGAACCCGGCACGGACTGGAAGGACATCGATCCGGAAAAGTACCAGAACATCATCGACGCCTTCCACAACGAGGCTGTCTACAAGGAAGCTGAAAAGCTGCTGGGCAAGGACATGCCTGACATGGCGACCAGCCTGCTGGTCGGCGGCGGCACGGAAAAGACAGCGTCGGGCGCCTTCTACGCCAGCGGCTGTGTGCCGCATGACTGCGGCGGCAATGACGGCTTCATGGCGGTCGACCCGGCCAAGCACAAACTCTATTTCGCCCGCAGCAGTGGCAATGGCGAGCCGAACGCCTGGCCGGCGCTGGCCACGTGGCCGGCCGATGTGAAGGCGGCGCTGGACAAGGCGCTGGGGTCGGCGAACTAGGCATTTCGGCGGTGAACTAAAAACTGTTTCGCCGCGATCCTTCACACCCCCCTCTGCCCTGCCGGGCATCTCCCCCGCAAGGGGGGAGATTGGCCGTCACCACGACTTTCGCAAATCTTTCAACGTTGCAAGAATGGCGGTTCGTCAAAGCTGCCAATCTCCCTCCTTGCGGGGGAGATGGCCGGCAGGCCAGAGGGGGGTGCTGCCCCGCCGGCATCGAGTTTGCACCGCCGATCCCTCTGCGTTGGCCTATGGCCGGATCAGCATATTCCCTGCAAAATGGTCCCCCTCAATCCTGCGAGGAACCCTCATGCGAAAACTGATCTCCACCGGCTCGCCGTTTGAAAAGACCGCCGGCTATTCGCGCGCGGTGGTGCAGGGCGACTGGTGTTTCGTGTCCGGAACGACCGGCTACGACTATGCGACGATGACGATGCCGGATACGGTGGAAGCGCAGACGCGCAATTGCCTGGCGACGATCGGCAAGGCGCTTCATGACGGGGGCTTCGAGATGGCCGATGTGGTGCGGGCGCATTACTACATCACCGACCGGGCCTTCGTGGATGTCGTCTTCCCGATCCTCGGCGAGACGTTCGGCGACATCAGGCCGGCGGCGACGATGATCGTCTGCCAGCTCAACAGACCGGAAATGAAGATCGAGATCGAAGTGACGGCGCTGCGGCGCACGGCGTGAAAGGCGGGCAGATGAAAGTCCGGCGTATCGTTGCCAACATCGAGACACCTGATATCACTGCGGCGAAGCGCTTCTACCAGGATGTGCTCGGCCTCGACGTGCTCATGGACCTCGGCTGGATCGCGACCTACGGTTCCGATGAAAAGATGCAGGTGCAGGTCAGCTTCATGGCGCAAGGCGGCTCCGGTACGCCGGTGCCGGATCTCTCGATCGAGGTCGACGATGTCGATGCGGCGATCGATGCCATGAGTGCCGCCGGCTTTGCCATCGAATACGGACCAGCCGACGAGCCCTGGGGCGTGCGCCGCTTTTATGTGCGCGATCCGTTCGGCCGGCTGGTCAACATTCTCTCGCACCGGTGATGGTTTAGCTCGGGTTCCTCGCCCCCACGTGAGTGGGGGAGAGGTGGCTCGGCGAAGCCGAGACGGAGAGGGGACTGGCGCTACGGTAGCCAGACCAGCGATTGCCGCGCGCTAAGCCAGCGCCCTACGAAAGCCCCCTCTCCGGCCGCGTCGCGGCCACCTCTCCCCCGCCTTTGGCGAGGGCGAGGAACCCAGGTTCTGAGAGGCCTGGCGCGGCGGCATGCTGCACCTGTTCTGCGCCGCAGTGTTCTTCCTCCCCTTGCGTACGGGCCGCTTGGCGTTTAGCAAGGCCGCAAATCGAAACGCATTCTTTCTGGGACGGTTCACCATGGCAACGAAGCATCTTTTCCTGCTCCCCGGCGACGGCATCGGTCCGGAGGCTATGGCCGAGGTCAAGAAACTGATCGCGGTCATGAACGACAAGCTCGGCAGCGGTTTTGCCACCGAGGACGGTCTGGTCGGCGGCTGCGCCTACGATGCGCATGGCGCGGCGATTTCCGATGCCGACATGGAAAAGGCGATGGCCGCGGACGCGGTACTATTCGGCGCCGTCGGCGGTCCGAAATGGGATGCGGTGCCCTACGAGGTGCGCCCCGAAGCCGGCCTGCTGCGCCTGCGCAAGGACATGGAGCTGTTCGCCAACCTGCGCCCGGCCATCTGCTATCCAGCACTTGCGGCGTCCTCCTCGCTCAAGCAGGAGGTGGTCGAGGGTCTCGACATCCTGATCGTGCGCGAGCTGACCGGCGGCGTCTATTTCGGCGAGCCCAAGCAGATCATCGATCTCGGCAATGGCCAGAAGCGTGGCATTGACACGCAGGTCTACGACACGTTCGAGATCGAGCGCATTTCTGGCGTCGCCTTCGAACTCGCACGGACGCGCAAAAACCACGTCACCTCGATGGAAAAGCGCAATGTGATGAAGTCGGGCGTGTTGTGGAACGAGGTCGTCACCCAGACCCACAAGGCGCGCTATTCAGACGTCAAGCTCGACCACATGCTGGCCGACGCCGGCGGCATGCAGCTGGTGCGCTGGCCAAAGCAGTTCGACGTCATCGTCACCGACAATCTGTTCGGCGACATGCTGTCCGACATCGCCGCCATGCTGACCGGTTCGATCGGGATGCTGCCGTCGGCCTCGCTCGGCGCACCTGACGTGAAGACCAAGAAGCGCAAGGCGCTCTACGAGCCGGTGCACGGCTCGGCGCCCGACATCGCCGGCAAGGGCATTGCCAACCCGATCGCCATGATCGCCTCTTTCGCCATGTGCCTGCGCTATTCCTTCGGCATGGTTGACGAAGCCGACCGCGTGGAAAGCGCGATCGCCGCCGTGCTCGACGCAGGCCTGCGTACCAAGGATATTTTCTCCCCCGGCATGACCGAGGTCGGAACGGTCGAGATGGGCGACGCGATCATCGCCAAATTCCTCGGCTGATCCTATGACGGTCGACGTCCGCTGGGCGACGATCGAGGACGAAGCGGCACTCGCAGCCATACTGTGCGAGATGGCGGAGCATTACCGGCAGCCGCCTCTCGATGCCGACCGGGCCCTGTCTGCTGCACGCAAATGGCTTGGCGAGGAAAGCCCGGCCTATCCGCATTTTGCGCTCGCCTTCGTCGACGGCGAGGTCAGCGGCTTGGCGTCGGTGGCGATCGCACATCCAGGTATCGATCTTGAGCGGCTGCTGTTCCTCAAGGACCTGTTCGTGCGCGACAACATCCGCAACGCCGGCGTCGGCCGGGCGCTGATCAGCTTCCTCGCCGATCATTGCCTCAGCCACGGCATTGGCCGTATCGACCTGACCACCGAAGATTGGAACGAGGGCGCGCTGCGTTTTTACGCGAGGCTCGGCGCCGAACGCCACGACCAGAAGGTCTTTCTCCGTCTTTCGGGTGACGCCTTGAAGGCTATCGCCCCTAGACCCTGACGCCCGCCGGCACCGGCCCCCACTGGTTTTCCCGGGCTTGCGTCGGGATCAACGCGAAGACCAGGATGATCAGGCTGCCGATGGTCGGGATGAGCACCACCAGGTAAAGCCAGCCCGACAGGCCGATGTCGTGGATGCGGCGAACAGTCATGCCGAGGCTGGGCAGCAGTGTCGCCAGCACGAAGGTGCCGCAAAGGCCAACGGTTACCGCCGCCGATACGCTGCTGTCGAAATTGCCCATTTCATTGTCGGCGAAAAGACCGATGCCGCCGATGATCAGCAGCGAGACCACCCAGAACAGGAAATAGCTCCAATATTCCTTGCGGCGGGCCCGGCCGGCGAAATTGAAATAGTTCCGCGTCACGCCGCGCCAGAAATAGCCCCAGAGATCGGTGGGCTCGGCTGGCTCGGATGAGCGGCCGAAATGCTGCGCCTGGAAAGCGGAAGCTACCGGTGCGTTGCCGGCTTGAGTCGATGCGGTGTTGGTCCCCGCGCCAGCGTCCGGAGCCTTGGTGGCGGTCTGGGTGGCGATTGAAAAAACGTCGCGGGCCTGGCCGCCGCCCGGCTGGAACTCGACGATCGTGCCCTTGAGCATGGCGGTTTGCCGGCGCAGGTTCTCGCGGGTGAAGGTGTAACGATTGCCATCGGCTCCGGTGATGAAGCCAAACCCCTGCTCCTCGTCATAGTGAAGCACTTCGCCGCGCATAGGCCACCCCTCTCGCCACGTCCCAGCCAAGATGTGGCACAGGGCCGAGCCGATGGGCAAGACCGGGCATAGGCTACCGTCTTTGCCGCGAATGAAGCATAAGACAGAAATCGCCATCACCTTCACTCAAAGCCGACAGTGGCGGCCGAGAGTGCTGGCGCTAAATTGTGATCAACTCGGTAGAGCGTGGACAGTCCGTTGGAGGCGAAATGAAGAGCAAAAGGCTCGCTTTGTACACGTTCGGCATCTTCCGCGCGCCAGCCAACGACGCAGTAAACCAGGGCTTTCATGATCGCAACGATCGCAATTTTCTGGCCGCGGAAACCAGCGAAGGGTTCATCGCCAGATCGGGCTATGCGGAAGAGCCTGGTCCAGAAAGCTGGGGCGAGCAGGTTTTTCCGCGCTTCTATAGCGAGCAAGGGGACGGTTGGTCGCCATCGACATTGTCTTTGTGGGCAGACTTGGCATCCCCGATGGCCTTCTCTTACGCAGGAATCCATCTGGAGGCGATGAGGCACGCACGAGAGTGGTTTCTCAAACCCGCCTGGCCACCCTACGCGCTTTGGTGGGTCGAGTGGGATCATACGCCCAGCTGGACGGAGGCAGTGGTCAGACATGAATTTCTTCATGACCACAAGGCCGGCCCTTTCGTCTTCGATTTCAAGACATGTTTCGATGAAGACGGCCGCCCGACGACAATCGACAGCCAGGCGGTCAAACAAAACATTCGCCTGAATGAAGGGCGGCAGCAATTGATCTGACCAGCCTCAAGGACAGCAAGCCGCCCGGGCGTCTCAGAACCTAGGCTGGCCGCTTCTTCGCTTTCTTGTGCTTGGGCGCCCCGGCGTTATCGAACTTCGGCTTGCCTGGCTTTTTCGCCCATGGCTTGGCCTCATGCGCGGCTGCCGGGCGCTGATCGGCCGAAGCCGGTGCGCGCTTTTCGAACTTGCGCTTCGGCGCGTTGGGATCGAACGGTGCCTTGCCGCGATGCGGTTTCTTGTCGGGGCTTGGCGCCTGGTAGCCGGCACGCGACAAATCGGGCTGGCCGTCCAGACGCTTCACCAGGATGTCGCCCTGCAGTTTGCGGTCGGGGCCGATCGCCGTGAGAAACCGGTCGGCCCAGTCGGCGGCGATCTGCACGAAGGTCTCTTCCGGCTGCATCTTGATGGCGCCGATCTCGCGCTTGCTGATGCTGCCGGTGCGGCACAGCATCGGGATCAGCCAGCGCGGCTCGGCATTCTGCCTCCGCCCGATCGACAGCGAGAACCAGACGCTGGCGCCGAAATCGTCGCGGCGGCTGGGCGCCTCGTCGCGGCGTGCGAAACCTTCGCCCGCCGGTCTTTCACGCGACGGCGTGAACGGCGCGATTTCCATGAGATCCTCGGGCGCCGAGCGGCTGGCGCGGCACTGGCGCACGAAGGCGGCCGCCACCTGTTCGGCGCCATGTTTGGCGAGCAGCGCGTCGATGAAACCGCGCTCGTCCTCCTTCACCGGCTCGTCGAAAACCGGATCGGCGAGGATGCGTTCGTCGTCGCGCCGCATCACGTCGTCGGCCGAGGGGGGGCTCGCCCATGTCGCCTTGAGGCCGGCGTTCTGCAACAGCCGTTCGGTGCGCTTGCGGGCGCTGTTGGGCACGATCAGCGCGCTGACGCCCTTGCGCCCGGCGCGGCCGGTGCGGCCGCTGCGGTGCAGCAGCGTTTCCGGGTTGGTCGGCAGGTCGGCATGGATGACCAGTTCGAGGTTGGGCAAGTCGATGCCGCGCGCCGCCACATCGGTGGCGATGCAGACTTTTGCGCGGCCATCGCGCATCGCCTGCAAGGCATGGCTGCGCTCGTTCTGGCTGAGCTCGCCCGAAAGCGCGACCACCGAGAAGTTGCGGTTGTTGAAGCGCGCGGTCAGGTGATTGACTGCGGCGCGCGTGTTGCAAAACACCAGCGCGTTCTTGGCCTCGTAAAAGCGCAGCACGTTGATGATGGCGTTTTCCCGGTCGGGCTGGGCAACGCTCAGCGCCCGGTATTCGATGTCGAGATGCTGCTTTTCCTCGCCGGCGGCCGAAATGCGCACGGCATTGCGTTGGTAGCCCTGGGCGAGCGTGGCGATGGAGCGGGGCACGGTGGCCGAGAACATCAGCGTGCGGCGTTCGGCCGGGGCGGCGTCGAGGATGAATTCGAGGTCTTCGCGAAAGCCGAGGTCGAGCATCTCGTCGGCCTCGTCGAGCACCACCGCCTTGAGCGCCGACATGTCGAGCGAGTGCCGGGTGATGTGGTCGCGCAGGCGGCCGGGCGTGCCGACGACGATATGGGCGCCGCGCTCCAGCACACGCCGCTCCGAGCGCATGTCCATGCCGCCGACGCAGGACGCCACCGTGGCGCCGGTCAGCTCGTAGAGCCACTCAAGCTCGCGCGTCACCTGCAGCGCCAGTTCGCGCGTCGGCGCCACCGCCAGCGCCAGCGGTGCCGCGGCGGGGCCAAAGCGCTCCGCGCCGTCGAGCAGGGTCGGCGCCAAAGCGAGGCCGAAGGCCACCGTCTTGCCGGAGCCGGTCTGCGCCGAAACCAGCGCATCGGCCTCACCGAGTTCGGGGGCGACAACCGCCTTCTGTACCGGCGTCAGCTCGGAATAGCCGCGTTTTTCCAGCGCCCTGGCAAGCGCTGGGACAAGTGCTTCGAAGTTGGACATCTCACTCTTTCGGAATTTAGGGTCTGCGCTCATCATGGAGCACATGCCGGGGCCGACCTAGCGCCAGCCAAAACAATCTTGGCCGTTCGTACTTCGCGCAGCCGCGATTGTACAGGGCGCGCGCAAAACCGGGTGTCGCTCGGCAATTGACTCTTGACGCAAACCGCGTAAAAGCCGGCACCGAACAGGACAGTTTCGATGCGCGGCCTTTTGATGGCGGTTCTTGCATTCGATTTCCCTGGCCACAATGCACATCATTGGGCCGGGCGCGTCGGCGCGTCTCCTCGTTCCAGCAAGATTTCGGGTTCCAGCAAAACCACGGCCAAAACCACCACCAAAACGGTGTGATTCCCTTGGCCTAACCACCCTCTCCCGGGTCCGGCCCGGGGGACGGAACCCGCATCCGGCCAGCGGGTTTCTCCAAAAACCAAGCGGAGAGGGACAGGAGATTTCTAATGAGTTTCAAGGTAGCGATCGTCGGCGCCACGGGCAATGTGGGCCGGGAAATGCTCAACATACTGGAAGAGCGCGGCTTTCCGGTGAGCGAAGTCGTGGCGCTGGCCTCGCGGCGCAGCCAGGGCACCGAAGTGTCGTTCGGCGACCGTACGCTGAAGGTCAGGTCGCTCGACCAGTATGATTTTTCCGACACGGACATCTGCATCATGTCGGCCGGCGGCAACGTCTCCAAGGAATGGTCGCCGAAGATCGGCAAGCAGGGCTGCGTCGTCATCGATAATTCGTCGGCCTTCCGCTACGACCAGGACGTGCCGCTGATCGTGCCGGAAGTGAACCCCGACGCGATCTCGCTGTTCACGCGTAAGAACATCATCGCCAACCCGAACTGCTCGACGGCGCAGCTCGTCGTGGCGCTGAAGCCGCTGCATGACTTCGCCACCATCAAGCGCGTCGTCGTCGCCACCTACCAGTCGGTGTCGGGCGCCGGCAAGGAAGGCATGGACGAGCTGTTCACGCAGACGCGCGCCGTGTTCGTCGCCGATACCGTCGACGTCAAGAAGTTCACCAAGCGCATCGCCTTCAACGTCATCCCGCATATCGACGTCTTCCTCGACGACGGCTTCACCAAGGAAGAGTGGAAGATGGTGGCAGAGACCAAGAAGATGCTCGATCCCAAGATCAAGCTGACGGCGACGTGCGTGCGCGTGCCGGTGTTCATCGGCCATTCGGAAGCGGTCAACATCGAGTTCGAAAAGCCGATCACCGCCGACGAAGCGCGGGATATTCTTCGGGACGCCCCGGGCTGCCAGGTCTTGGACAAGCGCGAGGACGGCGGCTACATCACGCCGCTGGAATCGGCCGGCGAGGACGCCACCTTCATCTCGCGCATCCGTGAGGATTCGACCATCGACAACGGCCTGTCGATGTGGATCGTCTCCGACAATCTGCGCAAGGGCGCGGCGCTGAACGCGGTGCAGATCGCCGAACTGCTGGTCGAGCGCGGGCTGATCCAGCCGAAGAAGAAGGCGGCTTGATTTCCGCTCACGGGCCGCACCGCCGCTAGCGCGGCTGGCCCTCCGCGGGAGCGCCGGACGACCGGCGGCCCGCGGGCTCGGCCTTTGGCCGGGATGCGACGCCAGGCGGGGCTCTTCGAAGTATCCTTCGCTGACTGATCGGCGCTGCCATCCGCAAAGGGTCAGTCGCGCGGCACCTGGCGGCCTTGCCCGGCTTCCCAGATCGTCTTGAAGCGCTCCACCATCGATGAGAACAGCCGTGGCGGCAGCAGGCCGTAGTCGTAGCGACCGGTGGAGCGTGGTATCGGACGGAGGTCATAGCCTGGCCATACGAAGCGATTGCCTTCGTGGAGCATCACCCATGAGCGCTCGCCGTCTAGACCCAAGTGACCTTTGACGGCTGGTGGCAGCTCGATCGCCAGCGATGGGTCTGCTGGCGATACATGCGTGATTGGCACCACCGTCACGATCAGGCCGTCGGCGCCGCGCTCGACGGCCAGGACGATCACGCAAGGGCGATCTATCCGCCCTTCATCCTGTCCGGCTTGCTGCTCATGATGCCACAGATACGCGTAGGAGATCACGAGGCCGAGCTGCGGGTCGGGAAGCGGCATGCCTTACTTGGGATCCATCAAGGCATTGAGATGATCGTGTTCCGATGACATGCGGCCGCCGGCGATAGCTTCCACTTCCTCGCGCTGCAGATCCTTGGTCGCAAACGATTGCCGGGCCAGGTTCTTATAGTGCTGTAGTTCTTCAAACTCGACCGCCGAAACGAAATAGCCGGTTGGCCGCCCGTGACTCATCACGGCGACCGGCTCACGCTGCACGATTTCACGGTAGCGCCCGAAATTGCGGGTGAATTCAGTAGTGGGAACTTCACGCATGATGGCTCATCCTAAATCGCGTAATTTACGCGGTTAACGTAATTTACGCGATTTTTGAGATTCTGTCAAAGCTCAACCGGCGCTCTCCTCGGCCAACTCCATCAACAGCTCCAGCGCTTCCTCCGCCCGGTCGGCGGGGACGAACAGATGATCATGGTAGAAAGCCGAGACCGGATTGACGCCCATGCCGGCGGCGCCGAGCCGCGTGGTGATGGCGGCGAGGAAGCCGATGGCTTCCAGCGACGAATGGATGTTCAGCGTCACCATCCGGCAGCGGAAGGAAGCGGTCAGGCCGGTTGCGTTGGCCGCCTCCTCGGTCACGATCAGCGTCAGGCCCTCGCGTTCGCGGAACACCATCACCGGCTCGAGCCCTTGCGGCTGGGAAACGCCAGACGCCAGCGTGGCGAAGACATAGGTGCCGGCGAGCAGTTCCGGCGTCATCGATGCCAGCAGTGTCTTCAGATCGGTCTCGCCGGTCATGTCGTCTTCTCTCGCCTGCAGAAATGGGTCGCAGCCCACATGCTCCTCAATATCCGCGACCGGCGAGTGCCGATAGTCCGCGCGCTGCACAGACGACACGGCGATGTCGCTGGCGGCTGGGCTTGCGGAGCTGTTGCCGTCGCACAATAAAGGAGCTGAGGACCAGCGCCGGTCCGCGAAAGGCTTTTGATGATCGTCCGCCCGCGCCCACGCCTTCTGCACCTGTTCTTCATCATGCGCGGCTCGGTGGTGCCGCGCATCCTGCCGCAGATCCTTGGCTTTGCCGCCTATGGCGCGCTGGTGGTGGTGATAGTACGGGCGCTGAAGCTCGACTTCGGCAATGCCGGCACCGCGCCATTCGCGCTGCTCGGCGTGGCGCTGTCGATCTATCTCGGCTTTCGCAACAATGCCGCCTACGACCGCTGGTGGGAGGCGCGCAAACTGTGGGGCCAGCTCGTCTTCGACATCCGAAACCTGTCACGTGCCTCCGCCGGCCTGGTCGACGACCGGACGGAATTGCGCGGCCTGCTGATGGAAGCGATCGCCTTCTGCCACTTTCTGCGCGGTCTGCTCAGACGGGTCGACGCGGCGCCGCAGGCCCGCGCTTTCATCGGCGACGAAACCGAGATCGTCGCCAAGGCAGCCAACGCACCGGACGCAATGGTGCGCGGCATGGGCCGTCGTATCGCCGCGCTGCGCAAGGCCGGTGCGATCGATATGATCGGCTACCGCATCCTCGACGAGCGCCTGTCGGAAATCGCCGCCGCGCAGGCCGGGTGCGAGCGCATCATGGGAACACCCCTGCCGTTCGCCTATACGCTGCTTCTGCAGCGCACCGCCTATGTCTTCTGCCTGCTCTTGCCGTTCGGGCTGGTCTCCGCCGCCGGGTGGGCGACGCCGCTGTTCACGGCGCTGATCGCCTACACTTTCTTCGGCCTCGATGCGCTTTCGGAAGAACTCGAGGACCCGTTCGGCACCGAAGCCAACGACCTCGCCCTCGACGGCCTCTGCCGCGTCTGCGAGATCTCGGTGTTCGAGGCGCTGGGCGAAACCCCGCCGAAAATGCTCCCGGCGGAGAAGTTCTATTTTTCGTAGTACGCTCGATGCGAAGAGCGCGCAGCCCTTCGCCCTCTCGCGGCGGCGCCGGCTCAAAAAGAATCCGGACCCTGTCGGATCGCGGCCCGATGCCGCGTCCTTGGTTCGACCCCAGTAAAGGGCTCGAAACATCAGGAGGGACTATCATGAGCATTTCCGAAACCACGCCCGTCTCGCCGGGCGCCCTGTGGACCGGTCGCGCGCTCAGCGGCGTCATCGTGCTGTTCATGATCTTCGATGGCGTCATCAAGTTGCCGCCGCTCGACATCGTCACCCAGACGATGGTGCCGCTCGGCTGGCCGGCCGACGCGAATGTCGCGCGCATGCTTGGCATCATCGGCCTGATCTCGACCGCGCTCTACGCCTTGCCGAGCACCGCGGTGCTCGGCGCCATCCTGCTCACCGCCTATATGGGCGGCGCCATCGCCACCAATCTGCGCGTCGACAATCCGCTGTTCTCGCACACGCTATTCGGCGTCTATCTCGGCATCATCCTGTGGGGTGGCCTGTATCTGCGCGACCCACGCGTGCGCGCGCTGATCCCGTTCAGCCGTTAAGCCAAGAGGAAGAGAAAAATGTTCAGCACCATCCTCATCATCCTGCTCGTCATCATCGCCGCCGTGCTCCTCTATGCCGCGACACGGCCGAATGATTTCGTCACCTCCCGCACGGCCAGCATCAAGGCCCCGCCGGAGGCGATCTTCCCACTGATCAATGATTTCAGCCATTGGCCGGAATGGTCGCCCTACGAAAAGCTCGACCCGCAGATGAAGCGCACGCTGTCCGGCGCCGAGAGCGGCAAGGGTGCGGCCTATGCCTGGGAAGGCAATGCCAAGGCCGGCAAAGGGCGCATGGAGATCGTCAATTCGGTGCCGTCGTCGCTGGTGTCGCTGAAACTCGATTTCGAGAAGCCGTTCAGGGCCAACAACAGCGTCGACTTCACGTTGACGCCTTCGGGCGACAACACCGCCGTCACCTGGGCGATGCGCGGCAGCCGGCCCTTCATCGCCAAGCTGATGGGCCTGTTCATGAACTTCGACACGCTGATCGGAAAGGATTTCGAGGTCGGCCTCGCCAATCTGAAGCGCCTGAGCGAAAAGTGACGTCAGCCGTCCCAGCTTACGGGGCAAGCCGTAGCGTTCGCGAGCATCTCAACGAAGGCCACCAGGCATTCCCCGGGTTATCCGCAAAGGATCAAAATCCCTTTGCCGGCGATGTCTTCGGGATCAAATCGCCGAGTTGCGAGTTAGAGATTCACTTGGCGGCGGAGGCGGCTCCTACCGGAGAGGACGACAATGAAGAAAACGATGCTTTTGATGGCCCTGCTGGTGCCGCTCGCCGCTTGTTCACAAACGGAAAAGGGGGCGGCTGTCGGCGGACTGGGTGGCGCTGCCGTCGGCGCGGCGGTCGCCAACAATCCGGTTCAGGGCGCGGTGGTCGGCGGCGCTGTCGGCGCTGTTGCCGGTGCGTTGATCGGCCGGGCGAGCGAACGGGGCGAATGCCGCTACCGCGATCGTTATGGCCGCGTCTACATCGACCGCTGCCCGAGCGGCTATTGACCGTGTTCGAAACTGAAGTCGACATAGCAAAACGGCGGGTCTGGGGCCCGCCGTTTTCCTGGATGCGATAGTAACAGTTATTCGGCGGTAGCGGCTTCGGCCTCGGCCGGCGCTGCTGCGGCGGCGGCAGCCGCGGCAGCGGCGTCTTCCTGCGCCTTCCTCAAGAGCGAAGCGCGTTCCTGCGCCTTCTTGCCCGGCTCGGCCTTCTTCGGGTTGGAGCGGGCGTCGCGCTTGACGAGGCCGGCCTCGTCGAGGAAGCGCAGCACGCGATCGGTCGGCTGGGCGCCGTGCGCCAGCCAATGCTTGACGCGATCGGCGTCGACCTTGACGCGTTCGCCGTCCTTCGGCAGCAGCGGGTTCCACGAGCCGATCGACTCGATGAACCGGCCATCGCGCGGCGAACGGGCGTCGGCGATGACGACGTGATAGTAAGGACGCTTCTTCGAGCCCGCACGGGCCAGTCGGATCTTCAAGGGCATTTCTTTTCTCCTAAAAACTCTAAGTTCGTTGATTGGGTTTCAGTTGGTTTTCGTCACGCCGTTGGAAGCGGGGTCTTTGTGCCGCCGCTGCTCGAAGCGGCGATCTGTTCGTGGTGGCGGATCACTTCGCGGACGACGAAGTTGAGGAATTTTTCCGCGAAATCCGGGTCGAGATGGGCATCCTTCGCCAGCTGGCGAAGGCGGGCGATCTGCTGCTGTTCGCGTGCCGGGTCGGCCGGCGGCAGGCCATGCGTCGCCTTCAGCACGCCAACCGCCTTGGTGCAGCGGAAGCGCTCGGCCAGCATGTGGATGAGGGCCGCGTCGATGTTGTCGATCGAGGCGCGATAGTCGGCCAGGATGGTGCGTGCGTCGGCCATGTCTTTCTCTTCGTTCATGGCGTCCTCACTTCTTCTTGCCAAGGCCAGGTAGCCCGCCGCCCATTCCGGGCAGACCGGGAAGTTTCATGCCGCCGGGCAGCCCGGGCAGGCCACCGCCACCGGGAAGACCCTTCATGCCGCCAAGGCCGGATGCCTGGGCTTGCTTCTGCAAGGCTTCGAGCTGCTTGGGGTCCATCTTCGACAGGTCCGGCATGCCGCCGCCCATCATGCCACCCATACCGCCCGGCATGCCGCCGAGGCCCATCTTGTTAGCGAGGCCGCCCATCATGCCGCGCATCATGCCGCCGCCTTTGCCCTTGCCGCCCATCGCCTTCATCATGTCGGCCATGCCGCGGTGCATCTTCAGCAGCTTGTTGATTTCGGCCGCGTCGGTGCCGGAACCGGCGGCGATGCGCTTCTTGCGCGAATGCTTGAGCAAATCGGGGTTGGCGCGCTCGGCCTTGGTCATCGATGAGATGATGGCGAGCTGGCGGCCGAACATCTTGTCGTCGAGACCGGCGGCCGCCATCTGGTCCTTCATCTTGCCCATGCCGGGCATCATGCCCATGATGCCGCCCATGCCGCCCATCTTCGACATCTGCTGAAGCTGGCTGGCGAGGTCGTTCAGGTCGAACTTGCCCGACTGCATCTTCTTGGCCATCGCCGCCGCCTGCTCGGCGTCGATGTTTTCGGCGGCCTTCTCGACGAGCGAGACAATGTCGCCCATGCCGAGGATGCGGTCGGCGATGCGCTTGGGGTGGAATTCTTCCAGCCCCTCCATCTTTTCGCCGGTGCCGATCAGCTTGATCGGCTTGCCGGTGACGGCGCGCATCGAAAGTGCCGCACCGCCGCGGCCGTCGCCGTCCATGCGGGTCAGCACCAAGCCGGTGATGCCGACGCGCTCGTCGAAGCTTTTCGCCAAGTTGACGGCGTCCTGGCCGGTCAGCGAGTCGGCGACCAGCAGGATCTCGTGCGGGCTCGACACCTTCTTGATGTCGGCCATCTCGACCATCAGCGGCTCGTCGATATGGGTACGGCCGGCAGTGTCGAGGATGACGACGTCGTGGCCGCCGAGCTTGGCCGCCTGCACGGCGCGGCGGGCGATGTCGACCGGCGACTGACCGTCGATGATCGGCAGCGTGGCGACCTTGACCTGTTCGCCGAGCTGGCGAAGCTGCTCCTGCGCGGCGGGGCGCCGCGTGTCGAGCGAGGCCATCAGGACTTTCTTGTTCTGACGCTCGGAAAGGCGCTTGGCGATCTTGGCCGAAGTGGTCGTCTTGCCGGAACCCTGCAGGCCGACCATCATGATGACGACGGGGACCGGCGCATTGAGATCGATGGCGACGCCCTCGGCGCCGAGCATGTCGACCAGCTCGTCATGGACGATCTTGACGACCATCTGGCCGGGCTTGATCGACTTGACCACGGCGGCGCCGACGGCCTTTTCGCGCACCTTGTCGGTGAACGAGCGCACCACTTCCAGCGCCACGTCCGCCTCGAGCAGCGCACGGCGCACCTCGCGCAGTGCCGCCGAGACATCAGCCTCGGACAGGGCACCGCGGCCGGTCAGGCCGTTCAGGATCGAACCAAGACGTTCCTGTAGCGATTCAAACATTCGTTTTCCTTTTCCCTGGCACCCGGATGATGCCCGAGAGGTAATGCGTTCGCGCCCAGTGTCCAACCAAAAGCCAAAACCAAAAAGCACCCGGGGGCGCTCAGCGCTGCCGGGTGTTGGCCTCCAGGATCGATTTACAGCACTTGACCTCGAAGAGGTTTCGGCGTCCTGGTCGGCTTGCTCAGAGGGATACTCGTCGCGGAATTCGGGGCGTGTAGACAGGAAATCGGCGCCGGAGTCAAGACAAGCGCCGTGTCGCGTTGTCCCCTGGGCTGCAATCAGGCCGAGTTTGCTTCATCCGGAAGCTCGGCGGCAACCCTGAGCGGCGAGCGCGGATGTAAAAGCAGCATGATCGTCAGCAGGCTGCAGGCGATGCCGATGAAGGCGATGAGCACTGCATCAGCTGTCGTCCAGCCTGGCTCTTCGAGCGGCCTGGCATTGAACAGGGCGAAGGAATTGTAGCTTTCCTGATGCGAGATCAGCAGGAAGCCGGTCAGATTGTTGCCGAGATGAGCACCGAGGGCGGCGCCGAGATTGCCGGTGGCATAGACGACAACCGTCTGCAGCAGCGCGAAAGCGGCGATCGAGGCGAGCACGCAGGCGTTGATGGCGGCGGACGAGCTGGGGCTCCAATGCAGCGCGGTGAACAGCAGCGCCGGCAGCAGTGCCCAGATGAACGGGCTCCTGAACCGGTTGGCCAGACCGCGCAGCAGATAGCCGCGGAACAGCACCTCTTCCGAAGATGTCTGCAGCCAGGTGAGCGCGACGATCGGGATTGCAAACAGCAGCCAGGACGACAGACTGATCGGACCGCGCGCGATCTCGGGCCGCAAGAGATAGAGCAGGATCTCGGATATGAGCGAGGTGATCAGCACCGCGATCAGCCCCTTGAGGAAACCTGACCGCGACACGCGGCGGCTGACGCCGAGGAGCGCCGACAGCTTCTCGCCATGCACCCAGCGCATGGCGATCCACAGGCCGATCCAGATGCCGGCAAAAGAGGCGAGCGCAGTGAGGATGCCGAGGGGCGAGGCGAGAAAGCCCTGCACGCCGGATGGCGCCGCCGCACCCGCCTGCCAGGCAAAGAAGGCATAGATCCCGCCCAACAGCACGGCCACGGTCGTTGCAGCCCAGAACAGGATGACGATCGCCGTTCCCAGGAGCAGGCGTGGCAAGGTCGTCCGGGCGTTGGGCGAGCGCCTATAGCGTTCGAAGGCGGCCGAATCGATCGTCACACGGGCTCCTTGCCGAATTTGTCGCCTGTTGATCTAGCCCCTGTTGATCTAGCCGATGGCCCGGAAAATCGGAATCGATTTTCGCAAAGGGTTCATGCGCACACCTGGCCGCTGCATATCCAGGGGCGCGGTGCCGCAGGAGCGACCGCCTGCCTGGTCACCCAGGCGGCCACTGCTGTCGCGGCGGCCGGCTGGTGCAATTCCATGTCAGCGCACGACGTACACGATGCGCCGCGTCTGCGGATCGATCAGCGCCCGTTGGCCGTTCACATAGACGTAGCGATAATTGTAGTCCGGAATTTCGCGCAGCTCGACGGTGTCGGGCAAGATCGCGCCGGTCACCACTTCGCCGTCGAGATAGACAGGGTCGAGGCGATGCGTGTCGACATAGGTCCGGACTTCGGCCGGAGGCGGGGGAAAGTCATCCACGACCGGATCGCTGGCGATGATCGCGCCGGTATAGTCGGTCGAATAGTCGTCCGGCGGCGAGACGACAGCAACGCTGGAACGCCGTTGCGTCAGCACCACCCGGCTGCCGCCGAAATCAGCCGTCACATAGTCGGAATAGACCCAGCCCTGGCCACCGGCCTCGGCGATGGTGCACCATTTGCTGTTTTCGATGCAACCATTGAGCGTGGCCGACTGGCCGGCGGCAAGTACGCCGATGACAGGGTATTGCGGACCGGGCCCGGCGCGCACGTTGAGATCGGTGACGGCAGAGACGGCGGTGTCGGCAAGCGCGGCGCCCGACATCACGGTCAGCAGTCCGGCGACTGCGGGGAACAAAAGGGATTTCATGGTTTCTCTCCGTTTTCATGGTCCCTCGCCAGCGAAAACGGGTCAGTGGCCTATGCGTTCCCGCCTAAAACGCTTGCGCCAACTCACGATTTGTTCCCTTTTCTATCGGCAAACCGGTCAGAAGTTCGTGAACGAAGGCCAATTTCCGTGCCGTGCCGTCCGAAATGACGAAGGGGTAGAGGTCGGGCAGGCCCATGCAGCGGTTGATCGAATTGGAGGCTTCAGACAGCACCAGCCAGCGGGCCAGGATCTTTTCGAAAGGCTCGGGCTCGGGCGCCGGCTCGGAAGGTGCGGCTTGCAGCCCGCCGCCGGTATCGCCTTGCGGTAGGTCGTTGGCTTCCACCGTCTCCAGCCGGCCGAGCGGAAAGTTCAGCGCGTGGACCATTTCCAGCGTGTCGGTGATATGCAGATGGTGGGCCCAGGTTTCGGCCCAATCCTCCCACGGATGCGAGGTCGCATAGGCCGAGATATGGCTTTGTTGCCAGTCGGGCGCAGCGCCATTGGCATAATAGGCCTTCAGCGCCTGTTCGTAGTCGGGGCGGTCGTCGCCGAACAGTGCGCGGAAAGCGTCCAGCCTTTGCGGATCGTCGCGGATCAGGCGATCCCAGTAATAATGGCCGAGTTCATGGCGGAAATGGCCGAGCAAGGTGCGATAGTTCTCGCCCATCTCGACGCGCCGCTTCTCGCGTTCGGCTGAATCCGCCTCGGCGACATTGAGCGTGATCAGGCCATTGTCGTGGCCGGTCCGGATGCGCTCGCCGCCGGGGCCACCGCCGATCGGATCGGCGAGGAAGTCGAAGGCCAGCCCAATCTCGTCGGCAGGGTTCTGCTTGGGCGCCACCGGCAGCCCGAAGGCCAGCAGCGAATAGATGGCGCGCTTCTTCGCCGCCTCGACGCGGATCCAGCGGCGGCGGTTGCCGTCGACGGAAAGATCGGGGATCAGCTGGTTCAGCGCGCAGGCGCGGCAAAACCCCTGTCCCGGCTCGGCCATCCAGTTGCAGGCGCATTCGTCGGCGTTGGTGCAATGAAAGACGCCGTCGGCATCCGACAGCGCAAAGCTGGCGTGCTCGGGATCGTAGAGCACGAGACTCCCGCAGTTCAGGCACTGTGCGTTCTCGAAATAGAGGCGGTGGCCGCAATGCGGGCAGTCGAAGAGTTTCATGTCGGTCTCTAACCTTCAGAGCCAGCATATTCAGGGCGGCAGGTGCCCAACGCGGACCGCCAACCGGCGTTCCCACATATCGAGGCTATTCGCCGCAAGATGCCCGCCGCCAGCAGGGCCCAGGCTGTGTTAATACCCACCGAGCCGGCGCCGATGATCACGATATCGACGCCTTTCGTGGGGCCGCTTGCCACAATAATCACTTGATCGTAGGCAAATTCCACGGCATTCGCCAGCAATGCAGCGGCGACAGTGACAAGGGCGTGTTTCGCTGGCAAGTTCGCAATTGGGACGTGATTCAGGCAACCAGGAGAACAACATGGCATTTCTTGCCAAGGGAAAGATGTTTGCAGCGGCCGTAGTGTCGGTGCTTGCGCTGGCAACGGGCGCGCAGGCGGGAGCCAGCTGTGGCAAGACCAGCGCCGGCTTCGAGGCTTGGAAGCCGGAGTTCGCCGCGGAGGCCAAGTCCGAAGGTGTAGGCGCCAAGGGTCTGGCTGCTCTGGCTGGCGCCACCTACGCAACAAAGACGATTTCCGTCGACCGCGGCATTCACAAGGCTTTCAGCGGCTCGGTGGACGATTTCATGAAGCGGCGTGGTGGGTCCGCGATCATTTCCAAGGGCCGCTCGCTGAAGAAGTCGAACGCGGCACTGTTCGCCAAGATCGAAGCGAACTATGGCGTGTCGCCGGGTGTGCTGCTCGCCATCTGGGGCATGGAAACCGGCTTCGGTTCCTCCATGGGCAACCAGAATACGGTCTCCGCCATTTTGACGCTTGCCTATGATTGCCGTCGCCCGGGATTCTTTTACCCGCATGCCATTGCAGCCCTGAAGCTGGTTGATCGCGGTGCGTTGACAGCCTCGTCGGTCGGCGCCGCGCATGGCGAGATTGGCCACACGCAGTTCCTGCCCGGAAATGTCTTGAAGTATGGCGTCGGCGGCGGAAACCTGCGCGACAAGGGCACGGCGCTGGCTTCCACCGCCAACTTCCTCAAGGGTCATGGCTGGCGTGCCGGTGCGAGCGCGAGTGCGAATATGGGCGCAATTGCCGGCTGGAATTCCGCGAGCGTCTATCAGCAGGCCATCGCCCGTATCGCCACGGCGATCGACGGCGACTGATAGCTGGAATCTCCGACCGAAGGCCCGGCTATGCGCCGGGCCAACTGAATCAATCGCTTCAGTTTGAATTGGTACTTCACCGGCGGCGCCGGTGCCGACAAGCGGTCTCGGCAGGGACGCCGGGTTTGTTTGAGGCGATTGAAGATCAGCCCTTACGGTTGCGCGCGGCGAGCGTGCGCAGCCGCAGCGCGTTGAGGCGGATGAAGCCGGCGGCGTCCTTCTGGTCGTAGGCGCCACGGTCGTCCTCGAAGGTGACCAGCGCATCGGAATACAGCGTCTTCTTCGACTTGCGGCCGGTGACCATGACGT
Organism: Mesorhizobium sp. M0621; assembly: GCF_040320745.1. Lineage (NCBI taxonomy): Bacteria > Pseudomonadati > Pseudomonadota > Alphaproteobacteria > Hyphomicrobiales > Phyllobacteriaceae > Mesorhizobium > Mesorhizobium sp. M0621. Next base: position 26,930 of record NZ_JAMYQF010000048.1, read on the forward strand.
TGCCCTTGTAGAGCTTGAGGCGCACCGTGCCTTCGACGTCTTCCTGGCTCTTGTCGATCATCGCCTGCAGCATCAGCCGTTCGGGCGCGAACCAGAAGCCGTTGTAGATCAGCTCGGCGTAGCGCGGCATGAACTCGTCCTTGAGGTGGGCGGCGCCCCGGTCGAGCGTGATCGATTCGATGGCGCGATGCGCTGATATCAGGATGGTGCCGCCGGGCGTCTCGTAGACGCCGCGCGACTTCATGCCGACGAAGCGGTTCTCGACGAGGTCAAGCCGGCCGATACCGTTGTCGCGGCCGAGATCGTTGAGTGCCGCCAGCATGGTCGCCGGCGACAGTTTCTTGCCATTCAGCGCGATCGGATCGCCCTTCAGGAACTCGATCTCGATCTCGGTGACCTTGTCCGGCGCATCCATCGGGGACACGGTGCGCTGGTGGACGAATTCCGGCGGCTCCACCCACGGATCCTCCAGCACCTTGCCTTCGGAGGACGAGTGCAGCAGGTTGGCGTCGACCGAAAACGGTGCATCGCCCTTCTTGTCCTTCGGCACCGGAATCTGGTGCTGTTCGGCGAAATTGATCAGGTCGGTGCGCGACTTGAACGACCAGTCGCGCCACGGTGCGATGACCTTGATATCGGGGTTCAGCGCGTAGGCCGAGAGTTCGAAGCGAACTTGGTCGTTGCCCTTGCCGGTGGCGCCGTGCGCAATCGCGTCGGCACCCGTTTCCCTGGCGATCTCGACCAGATGCTTGGAGATCAGCGGCCGCGCGATCGAGGTTCCCAGAAGGTAGGTGCCTTCATAGACGGTGTTGGCGCGGAACATCGGAAAGACGAAATCGGAGACGAATTCCTCGCGCACGTCGACGACGCGGATGTCCTTGATCCCCATCATCTCGGCCTTGCGGCGTGCCGGCTCGAGTTCGCCGCCCTGGCCGAGATCAGCGGTGAAGGTGACGACTTCGGCCCCGAGCTCGGTCTGCAGCCATTTCAGGATGATGGATGTGTCGAGACCGCCGGAATAGGCGAGCACGACTTTCTTGACGTCTTTGGCCTTTGACATTTCTACTCCGTCGATGGCGGACGCCCCAGCCGAGGCGTCACGGATTGTCGGAGGGCCTTTTAGCAGGAACGGCAAAGCGAGCAAGCACGCGCGCGCCCAGACTTCTGATCCAGCGCGTGGCGGGCGGCGACCTGAGCAAGGGAAACAACCTGCTGCAATCAAAGGCTGCATTTACTTGCAGCATTTAATCAAGTTTTCACGCCCTGCCGCTAATATGAGGACAAAGCTGTGTTGGCGACGTGCCAGGACGGCCTTGCCTGCTTCACTACGGGCACCCTCGGGCTTTGGGCTGTTCCTGATGCGCGTCATATCATGTATCGTCACGGAGCATAATCTGTGGCTCGTCCTGCTGGCGGCGCTGATGTGCGTCACCGGCTGCTGGGTGACGATCGGCCTCTTCGACCGTGCCAGGAAAACCGCCGGCGTGCAGATGCGCGGCTGGCTGTTCCTGACCGCGGTCGCCGCCGGTTCCTCGATCTGGTGCACGCACTTCATCGCCATGCTGGCCTATCAGCCGGGCGCGCCGATCACCTTCGATCCGGTGCTGACCATGGTATCGCTGGTCATCGCCATCGCCGGAACCGGAGCTGGCTTCACCCTTGCATCCGACAAGCGCCGGCGTCTTGCGCCGGAGTGGGGCGGATGCGTCGTCGGGCTGGCGATCTCGGCCATGCACTACACCGGCATGATGGCCTATCACGTCGCCGGCATCGTCGAATGGGACGGTTCCTATGTTGCCGCCTCGCTGGTTATTTCGGCGGCATTTTCCGCCGTGGCCGTCGGCCATGCCGTGCGCCGGCCATACCGCTGGTCGCAATATCTTGGTATCGGGCTGCTGGTGCTGGCGATCGTCGGCCTGCATTTCACGGCGATGGCGGCGGTGGCGGTGACGCCGCTGTCATTCATCAGCACCGGCACCAATCCCGATATTCTCGTGGCGATGGCGGTCGCCGTCGCCATCGTCGGCCTGATCGTCGCGGCCACCGGCTTCGCCAGCTATCTGATCGACGAACGCGGCCGCCTGGAAAGCTTCGAGCGGCTTCAGCATCTTGCCCTCAACGACGCCCTCACCGGCCTTGCCAACCGGGTCTCCTTCAACGACCGCCTCGACCATGAGATCGACCGGGCACGCGAGGACAAGGGCACGATGACGGCCGTCATCGTCATCGATCTCGACCGCTTCAAGGAGATCAACGACCTCAGGGGGCACGCAGCCGGCGACCAGGCGCTCAAGATCGTCGCCCGAAGGTTGGCGAAACTCACCGGCGACGGCGAATTCGTCGCCCGGCTCGGCGGTGACGAGTTCGCCGCGATCAAGCGCTTCAAGGATCAGAACGACCTTCTCGGCCTGGTCTCGCGGCTGGAGAAATCCCTGTTCGAGCCGTTGCGGCTCGACGATTTCGAAATCGCCGCGGGCGCCAGCATCGGCGTCGCGGTCTATCCGCGCGACGGCGCCGATCGGGAGCGGCTGGTCAGCAATGCCGATCTTGCCATGTACCGGGCAAAGAACGACGTGACGCGGGCCGTCTGCTTCTACGAATCCGCCATGGACGAGACGGCGCGGGCGCGCCGCGCGCTGGCCACCGACCTTCGGCAGGCGATCGAGCGCGGCGAGCTTTCGCTCCACTATCAGGTGCAGACCTCGGTTCCGACCGGCGCCACCTGCGGCTACGAGGCGCTGCTGCGCTGGACCCATCCCGTGCATGGCATGATCCCGCCGGTAGAGTTCATCCCGATCGCCGAGGAGAACGGCTCGATCATGGCGATCGGTGAATGGGTGCTGCGGACCGCATGCCGCCAGGCGGCCTCATGGGACAACGGCCACAAGATCGCGGTCAATTTGTCGCCGGTGCAGTTCGCCCATGCAGATCTCGCCAAGCTCGTTCACCAGATCCTGGTCGAGACCGGGCTGTCGCCGAAACGCCTGGAGCTCGAGCTGACCGAATCGACGATCGTCGCCGACAAGGTGCGGACGCTGCATGTCCTGCGCCAGATCAAGGCGCTGGGGGTGACGATCGCGATCGACGATTTCGGAACCGGCTATTCCTCCCTCGACACGTTGCGCTCGTTTCCCTTCGACAAGATCAAGCTCGACCGTTCGTTCATGGCCGATGTCGAGCGAAGCCCGCAGGCCAAGGCGATCATCCGCGCGGTGCTGACGCTGGGCCGCAGCCTCGACATTCCGGTGCTGGCCGAGGGCGTCGAGACGCATGTCCAGCTCACCATCCTGCAGGTCGAAGGCTGCAACGAGGCGCAAGGCTATTTCCTCGGCCGGCCCAAGCCGATCGACCAGATCACCGGGGGCGCCGATGTCCGGAACGATCAGCTCGTCGCCGAGGAACCCGCGAGGATGCGGCTGAGCAGGCGGGCATAGGATTTGCAGCGGGTGGCCGCCCGCTGGATCGACCGCTCGCTTGCTCCTGCGTCTGGCACCGTCGCGGCGCATCCTGTATAGGCCCTTCCAATCCCCTGGGGCCGCTCATGTCGTTCATTCCAGACACCGCCACGCTGATCCAGTTCGCCATCGCCACCGTCATCCTGGCGATCACGCCGGGGCCGGACATGACCCTGTTCGTCTCGCGCACGCTGAGCCAGGGCCGCGTCACCGGCTTTGCCTCGATGGCCGGCGCGCTGTGCGGCACGCTGATCCACACCACGCTGGTGGTGGTCGGTGTCTCGGCGCTGATCGTCGCCTCGCCGATGGCCTTCTTCGTGCTGAAGATCTTTGGCGCCGGCTATCTCGTTTTCCTGGCCTGGCAGGCAATCACCAGGGGCTCGGCATTTTCGCCGGAAAAGAAGACCGGCCCCGAGATTTCGCTGTTGCGCAGCTGGGCGGCCGGGCTCGGCGTCAATCTGCTCAATCCGAAGATCATCCTGTTCTTCATGACCTTCCTGCCGCAGTTCGTCTCCGCGCACGATCCGAACGCACCGGGAAAACTGTTTTTCCTGGGCACGATGTTCATCGTGCTGTCGATCCCGGTGACGGTGCCTATGGTGCTGGCGGCGGAAAAGTTCTCGGCGGCAATGAAGGCCAGCCCGCGCGTCACGCGGGTGGTCGATTATCTCTTCGCCGGCGTGTTCTCCGCCTTCGCGCTCAAGATCCTGACGGCCCAGGCGAAGTAGGGGCGTTCTCGTCCTTCCACCAGCTTCCGGCCCAGCGCCCGGCGCTGAGCCAGTAGAAGATGCCGCCGACCATGCCGCCGCCAATCACCGCCATGATGGCGCTGGTGTCGGTAACCGCGAAGGTGGTGTCGCCGCTGTGGCCGACGAGGCCGAGGAAAACGCCGGCAACCACCGCGCCAGCCAGCGCATAGAACAGCCAGTCGCGCCGGCCGAGGATTTCGGCGACCAGGATGACGACGCAAGCCGGCATCAGGGCGAAATAGGCGACGAACAGGGCGAAGAAGGGAATTGAGAAATACAGCGAAGCCGTCGCCGTCGGCGCGTGCTCCGGCGTGTAGCCCAGCGATGCCAGGAACAGGACGTTGAGGAAGGCGCTCGCCGCCAGCGAGGCGACGGCATAGCCGAACAGGATAACAGTGAAACGGACGAGGTAGCCGACGAGACGGGTCATCCCAGATCCCGGCCCAAATCCCGGCATATACCGGACTTGCGTCCGGCCAGAAACCAGTAGACCGAACCGGCGGCAATGCCGGCCGTGGCCAGAAAACCGAGAAAGCCCGGATTGAAAACAAAGCTGCCGGCCGAGCGCGGCATGGACACGCCAAAGGTGATAGACGTGATCGCACCCGTGGCGGCAAAGTAGAACCAACCCCGAAGCGAAAACCGTTCAGCGACAAAGAGCGCGGGGCCGACGATCAACAGCGCGCCGATCATCACGGTCAGCACAGCGAGCGGGAAGGACCCCAGCCAGTCGAAGGCGAAGATGATGGACCAGTTGCCGTCTTCTATACCTTCCAGAAGAGCGATCAGCAGCACGGGGACCAGGATCGAGGTCAACACGGCGGCGAAATAGCCGACGGCCATCATGGCGAGGCGCTTCAGCCAGGCGAGGCGGCGGCTCACGCCTCGCCGTGCCCCGCGATCATCATGGCCTCCAGCGCCAGCCGGTCGACCTTGCGCATGCGCTCGGAGTCCGATTTGAGCTGGCCGCAGGCGGCGAGGATGTCGCGGCCGCGCGGCGTGCGGATCGGCGAGGCGTAGCCGGCATTGTTGATGTAGTCGGCGAATTTCTCGATCGTCTCCCAGTCCGAGCACTGGTAGTTGGTGCCGGGCCACGGGTTGAACGGGATCAGGTTGATCTTGGCCGGAATGCCCTTGAGCAGCTTGATCAGGCCCTTGGCGTCCTCGATGGAATCGTTGACGTCCTTCAGCATCACATATTCGAAGGTGATGCGCCTGGCGTTCGACAGGCCGGGATAGGCGCGGCAGGCAGCGATCAGGTCCTTCAGCGGATATTTCTTGTTGATCGGCACCAGGAGGTCGCGCAGATCGTCGTTGGTGGCATGCAGCGAGATCGCCAGCATGACGCCGATCTCCTCGCCGGTGCGGAAGATTTCCGGCACGACGCCGGAGGTCGACAGCGTGATGCGCCGCTTCGACAAGGACAGGCCATCGCCATCGGAGGCGATCAGCAGCGCCTTCTTCACCGCTTCGAAATTATAGAGCGGCTCGCCCATGCCCATCATGACGATGTTGGAGACTTTGCGGCCCTCGGCCGGGACGATGGCGCCGTCGGGCGTGTCGCGATCGGGGAAATCGCCGAGCCGGTCGCGGGCGGTGAGCAACTGGGCGAGGATCTCTTCCGCGGTCAGGTTGCGCACCAGCTTTTGCGTGCCGGTGTGGCAGAACGAACAGGTCAGAGTGCAGCCGACTTGCGAGGAGATGCAGAGCGTGCCGCGGCCTTCCTCGGGAATATAGACGGTCTCGATCTCGACCGGCCGGCCGGCGCCGCGCGGCGGAAAGCGGAACAGCCATTTGCGCGTGCCGTCGGCGGAGATCTGTTCCTCGACGATCTCGGGTCTGGCGACGGTGAAATGCTTGTCGAGTTCGGCGCGCAAATCCTTGGAGATGTTGAACATGCCGGCGAAGTCGGAGACGCCGCGCACATACATCCAGTGCCAGAGCTGCTGGGCGCGCATTTTCGCCTGGCGCTCCGGCACGGTTCCCGAAGCGACAAGGGCCTCGCCGAGCTCAGTGCGCGTCAGGCCGATCAGCGACTGCTTTTCGGACAGCGCCGCACGGGCACGCAACGCGTCACGGGCGCCTTCGGTGGTGAGATCGAATGAAAGGGTCATGGTTGCACAGATATAAGCGGTTTGCGGCCGATTTCACTTATCGTGCCGGCATGAAGCGCGGCGCATAGCACAGGTTGAGGGCAGAGTCATGCGGTGGGAATGCAAACCATGGATGCCGGCCGACGGTCCGCTATGGCGATCTGGCAACCTTGTCCTGTCCTCCCGCTGCAAGGGAGCGATCACATGATCGTGTAGTCGTAACGATTCCCACCCGCCTTCGAAGTCTGAAGAGGGCAACCATGCCCGTACAAAATGGGAGTATTCAGAATGAACTCGATTAAGCTCGCCGTGATTGCCGGCCTCGTCGGCCTTTCCGCCTCGCAGGCATTTGCCGAAGACGCGATGGGCACAATGACCATGATGAAGGGCGGAGAGGTGACGGCGATCATGCCGGATGGGCATATGGGCACCATGAAGCCGGACGCGAAGATGGCGGCCGAGATGATGAAGATGGCAAAGCCGATCAAGCACTGCATGATGATGATGACCGACGCCAAGGGCAAAGCCTATATGATCGATACCTCGACCAAGAAGGCTCAGGCCGAATGTGAAAAAATGGCCATGTAAGACTGAACCGCCGGCGCACGCCGGCCTGAAAAGCAAAAGGCCGCGCTTTGCGGCGCGGCCTTCAATTCAAAGCGCAGCTTTGCCTATTTGCAATCCTGTCTATTTGCATTTGGCGATCGACGTGAGCGCCGCCGAAATGCCCTTCAGCGAGAAGACATAGCTGGTCGGGTTGCCGCGGCCGGACTTCGCGGTCACCTTCATGTCGGTGCCGGTCTTCATGGCGGCGATCAGCACCGGCTCCTCGGCGGCATTCTCGACCCAGGCCGACTTGCCGCGCGTGAACATCGAGAAGGTCTTCTTGTCGATGGTGACGGTGGCTTTGGAGCCTTCCTGGAAATTGTAGCCGGCGATGAATTGCGGCTCGTAGGACACCTGCTGGCCGGGCCGCTGGCTGACGAAGAAGAACATGTCGCCATGATCGAGCGTCGGCGGCTGCTTGTCGGTCGGCACGGTCAGGACGTAGCAGACCTTGCCGCCCGATGCCTGGTAGCTGTAGGTGCCCCAGGCATTGTGCTGGCCGATCTTGGTCGCCGACTGCGCCAGTGCCGGCGCCGCCACGGCCACCAGGACCAGGCTCGAAACTATAGCAATCAATCCGCGCATCGTTTTTCCCGTATTCCAAAGGTGCGGCGGCAGGCCGGCTTGGCGTCCTGCCCGTCGCTTCATTTTGATTTAATCTGGGTTACCAAACGGTGAATTTCCCTTGAGAAAAGGACCCTCACCCGAGGAAACCGCCGCCATTCCCGCGCCGCCGCCCTCTCAGCGGGTGGCGCGACGTCCCTTCGGCGACTTGGAGGCCACGAAAGCGGCAAGAGTTTGACTTTTTCGCTGCCACCGAAAGCCGGCCTCAGCGGCGTTTCGCATGCGATGGCGTGCTCAGCCCTTGTCGGCGATGGCGTCCTTGGCGGCCTGCCGGTGCGCCGGGGTGATGTGGGCGCTGACGGCGGTGATCGCGGCAGTGAGCACGGCGATGTCATCGGTGAAGCCCAGCCCGAGGACAAAATCGGGGATGACGTCCACCGGCAGCACGAAATAGCCGAGCGCGGCCAGCAGAATGCCCTTGGCGCGCAGCGGCGTGCTCTTGTCCATGGCGCAGTAATAAGAGGCCACGACCTCTTCCATGAACGGGATCTGCCGCGCGGCCTTTTTGGCAGTGCGCCAGAATTTCTCGCGCACTTCGTTCTCGTCGCCGAGCTTGCCACCAAAGCCGAAGAAATCAAAACCGGATTGTCGCGCCATCAGGGTCTCCTTGCAGTGCCCGTGCGCAACCCAGCGCATGCCTGCGAGCGAAAATGTGGTGAAAGGCAATCCCTACTGCAAGATACCGGCGCATTCCTCGACCCGAAAATCGGAATCGGTGTTTGCCGCGCGGACCTACGGTTCAAGGGGATGCTGGCCTACAAAGGCGCTCGTCAAGCTGGCAATCGCCTCTTTGGAGATTAGCGGAAACGCCCCTCCCGTCGTCATTCTAGGGTCTGCGCCGCGTCGCTTCGCTCCTTGCTTCGCCCGTGGATGACGAAGTTGAGGTTGCCGCACCTATGGATCACCTTAACCGGCAAAGCGGTTCATCTTCTTCGCCAGATCGATATCGAGCGCGGTAACGCCGCCGGCATCGTGGGTGTTGAGCATCACGTCGACGGTCTTGTAGACATTCGACCAGTCGGGATGATGGTCCATCTTCTCGGCGGCAAGCGCGACGCGGGTCATGAAGGCGAAAGCCTCGGAGAAATTCGCGAAGGTGAATGTGCGCTTGATGGAGGCGCCATCCGCCGCCAGTGCCCAGCCCTCGAGCCCGACCAATGCCGCGACGATTGCGTCCTTGCCCAGTTTCTCTCTCGTCATGTCAGCTTCCCATGCTATTTCGACTGAAAGACTGTTTGGAACCCTTGCGAGTTTCGAACCGTCTCTGGAGTCCTCACCATAGCGTCGGATCGATGAGCGCGAAGCCCATAAATTCCATTCTTTTCGTCTGCCTCGGCAACATCTGCCGGTCGCCACTGGCGGAGGGCGTCTTTCGCGCGGTCTGGGCCGAGCGCGAGCCGGGCCGGAATATGCTGCTCGATTCAGCCGCCACCAGCGGCTGGGAAGTAGGCTCGGCGCCCGATCCACGCTCGATCGCGGTTGCGGTGCGTCACGGCGTCGACATTTCCCGACAGAGAGCGCGCAAGGTCACACCGGAGGATTTCTCCCGCTTCGACCTGATCCTCGGCATGGACCGGTCGAATGTCGCCGACCTGAAAGCGCTGGCGCCGGCGGCCATGTGCGATCGCATCCATCTGTTCCTGGAATTCGCCCAGGGAAAAGCGCGCGAGGTGCCTGATCCCTACTATGACGGCGCAGAAGCTTTCGCTTCGGTCTACCGCATGATCCGCGAGGCGTCGGAGGCGCTGGCGACAAGGCTGGAGGCGCGGGCATCCGTGCCCGACAGCGGCCAGGCTTCCTCGACGATGTAGGGGCCGCCGCCGACCGAATCGCGCGACGACATCAGCACGAAACGGCCGATGCGAAACGGCAGCGTCGAGAAATTGCCGCGTGCCGACAGATACTGGGCGACGTCCAGCGGGGTCGAATTGCGCAGCCTTGCAAGCGTGACATGCGGCATGAACTTGCGCGGGTCAGCGGGGATGCCGAGCCGCTGGCAGATGCGATCGATCTCGCCCTGAAGGGCGCCAAGATCGGGAGAAGCGGAAGCGCCCGCCCACACCGCATGCGGCTTTTTCTGGCCGAAAGCACCGACGCCGGACAGGGCCAGCGAAAAGGAAGGGCGGTGGACACGGTCGAGCGCGTTGGCGATCTCGTCGGCGACGTGACCGGGTACATCGCCGATGAAGCGCAGCGTCAGATGGTAGTTCTCGACGTCGATCCAACGGGCGCCGGGCAGGCCGCCCCGCAGCAGGGACAGCGAAAGGGCGGCGTCACGCGGTATTTCGAGGGCGGTGAAAAGACGCGGCATGAAAAGCCTCCCTTCCTCGAATCGAACTGTCACCCCTAGCGAATCATCGATAGTCAAACGGGGCAAGAGGTTTGTTGGTCACAGTCCTTGCTAAAAGCTTCCCCAACGGAAACCGCTCAATCGTATCTTACGAACCGCCCGGCACCGCCGCGATGGCTTTCTCGACCGTCGGCAGGATGCGTTCGACCATCTGGTCGATGCCTTGCGGGTTCGGATGCAGGCCGTCCTCGAGCTGCATGCCAGGCTGGCCGGCAACGCCGTCGAGGAAGAACGGGTAGAGCGCAACCTCGTATTTCTTGGCCAGGTCCGGAAATATGGCGTCGAACGCGTTCTGGTAGTCGGCGCCGAGATTTGGGGCGGCTCGCATGCCGGCCAACAGCACGGCGATCTTGCGCTGTTTCAGCTTGCCCAGCATCTCGTCGAGGTTCTTCCTGGTGATATCGGGCGAGACGCCGCGCAGCATGTCGTTGGCGCCGAGTTCGAGAATGACCAGTTGCGTGCCGTCGGGCACCGACCAGTCGAGCCGCGCCAGGCCGCCGCTCGTCGTGTCGCCGGAGACGCCGGCGTTGGCGACGGTCACATCATGGCCCTTGGCGCTCAGCGCTGCCTGCAGCCTGTCGGTAAAGCCCTGGTCCGGGCCAAGGCCGAAGCCCGCCATCAGGCTGTCACCGAAGCCGACGATCTTGAACGGCTCGGCACGCGCCGACGGCAGGGCGCCGCAAATGGCGAGGAAAACGATGAAGCCTGCGGCAATACTGCGTTTGAAAGACATGCGGCAGGCCCCATATGAGCAAGGAATTCTTCCGGCGGCGGCTTCCGGCAAGCAGAGCCTTCATCCCTAGATATAGGACGCTTTCATTTTGACAGAAGCCGTCATTGTGCTGAAAGATGTATCGCTGACCCTTGGCGAGGGGGCCTCTTCCGTCCATGTGCTAAAGGGTGTCAGCCTCGATGTGGCTGACGGAGAGGCGACCGGCATCGTCGGGCCTTCTGGTTCGGGCAAGTCGACATTGCTGATGGTTCTGGCAGGCCTGGAAAGGGTCGATTCGGGCACGGTCCGAATCGCCGGCGAGCTTCTCAACGGTAAAAGCGAGGACCAGATTGCTTCGTTTCGCGGCCGAAACATTGGCATCGTGTTCCAATCCTTTCATCTCATTCCCAACATGACGGCGCTCGAAAATGTCGCAGTGCCGCTGGAACTGGCCGGCCATGCCGATCCGTTTTCGGTGGCGGCGCGCGAGCTGGCGGCGGTTGGCCTCAGCGACCGCGTCACCCATTATCCCGGCGAATTGTCGGGCGGCGAGCAGCAGCGCGTGGCGATCGCCCGCGCACTGGCGCCGTCGCCGCGCATTCTCATTGCCGACGAGCCGACCGGCAATCTCGACCAGGCAACGGGGCGGCAGGTCGCCGATCTATTGTTTGCCAAGGCGGCCGAGCGCGGCATGACATTGGTTCTGGTCACGCATGATCCGGCCCTTGCGGCACGCTGTTCGCGCCAGGTTTCGATGCGATCGGGCAGGATCGAGGCGCCGGCACCCCTCAAGGTAACCGCCTGATGCCGTTGTCGCAGACGCTGAGGCTCGCGGTTCGCTTCTCGCTGCGTGAGATGCGCGGCGGCTTGTCCGGCTTCCTCATCTTCCTCGCCTGCATCGCGCTGGGCGTCGCGGCCATCGGCGGTGTCAACTCGGTGGCGCGTTCGATCACCGCCGGTGTCGCCAATCAGGGCCAGACGCTGCTTGGCGGCGATCTCCGCTTCCAGATCAACCAGCGTGACGCCAGCCAGGCTGAACGCGGTTTCCTGGACGGGCTAGGCACCGTTTCCAGAACCGCCAGCATGCGCTCGATGGCGCGTCTCGCCGACGGATCCGACCAGGCGCTGGTCGAGGCCAAGGCGGTCGACGATGCCTATCCGCTCTACGGCGCGCTGGATACCGAGCCGGCACTGTCGAAGCAGGAACTGTTCGGCGAAGAGTTCGGCGTTTTCGGCGCCGCGGCGCCCGATCTTTTGTTCGAGCGGCTGCATCTCAGGATCGGCGACCGGCTGAAGCTCGGCACCGCCACCTTCGAACTGCGCGCCAGGCTGGTCACCGAACCGGACGCAGTGTCCGACGGTTTCGGCTTTGCGCCAAGGCTGATGATCTCGACCGAAGGGCTGGCGGCCACCGGGCTGATCCAGCCGGGTAGCCTGGTCGAAAATGCCTACAAGATCCGCCTGCCGGCCGACGCCGACGAGGCGCGGCTCAAGGCGATCCAGGATCAGGCGGCCAAGGATTTTCCCGAGGCCGGCTGGTCGATCCGCACGCGCAGCAACGCCGCTCCCGCGCTGTCGTCCAACATCGAGCGTTTCTCGCAGTTCCTGACGCTGGTCGGGCTGACGGCGCTGGTCGTCGGTGGCGTCGGCGTCGCCAATGCGGTGCGCGCCTATCTCGACGGCAAGCGCGGCGTCATCGCCACCTTCAAGAGCCTGGGCGCATCGGGCGGCTTCGTCTTTGCCGTCTACCTGGTGCAGATCCTGATCATTGCCGCACTCGGCATTGTGCTCGGACTGGTGCTGGGCGCGCTGATGCCGTTCGCGGCGAGTGCGGCCCTTCATCAGGTCATTCCGGTGCCGGCGGCAGGCGGCTTCTATCCCGGCGCGCTCGGCATGGCGGCGCTGTTCGGCCTGCTGGTGACGCTGGCCTTCGCGCTCCTGCCACTCGGCCGCGCTCGCGACGTGCCGGCCACCGCGCTGTTTCGGGAGATGGGGCTGGAAGGCCGTGGCTTCCCGCGTCCCGTCTATGTCGCGGCGGCTGTCGGCATCGCGCTCATGCTGGCGGCGCTGGCAATTCTATTCTCGGGCGACCAGCGCATCGCCTCGATTTTCGTCGGCGCCACCATCTTCGCCTTCCTGGTGCTGCGCCTCGTCGGCGCGCTGGTGCAATGGGCGGCCAGGAAGAGCCCGCGTGTGCGCTTCGTGGCGCTGCGGCTCGCCATCGGCAATATACATCGGCCGGGCGCCTTGACGCCATCGGTTGTGCTGTCGCTGGGACTTGGGCTGACGCTGCTGGTGACGCTGGCGCTGATCGACGGCAATCTCAGGCGTCAGATTTCCGGCAGCCTGCCGGAACGGGCGCCGAACTTCTTCTTCGTCGACATCCAGGGCAGCGATGTCGATGCCTTCTCGGCGCTGGTCGGCAAGGAGGCGCCGCAGGGAACACTGGCCAAGGTGCCGATGCTGCGCGGCCGGGTGATGGCGCTGAACGGCGTCGATGTCGATAAGGTGAAGGTGCCGGCGGAAGGCGCATGGGTGCTGAAGGGCGATCGCGGGCTGACCTATGACGCCAAACAGCCGGAAAACGCCACACTGACCGAGGGCAGCTGGTGGCCCGACAATTATAGCGGCGAGCCGCTGGTCTCCTTCTCGGCCGTGGAAGGCAAGGAAATCGGGCTGAAGCTCGGCGACACCATCACCGTCAATGTGCTCGGCCGCAATGTCACGGCCAGGATCGCCAATTTCCGCCAGGTCGAATGGGAGACGATGGGCATCAATTTCGTCATGGTGTTCTCGCCCAACACCTTCGCGGGCGCCCCGCATGGCTGGATGGCCACGCTGACCGAAAAGAATGGCTCGACGGCGGACGACGCCCGCATCCTCAATGCCGTCACCCGCGCCTTCCCGGCGGTAACGACGGTGCGGGTCAAGGATGCGCTCGAAATCGTCAACCGGCTGGTCGGGCAGCTCGGGACGGCGATCCGGGCCGCGGCCGGCGTGGCGCTGATCGCTTCGGTGCTGGTGCTGGCCGGTGCGCTTGCCGCCGGCAACCGGGCGCGCATCCACGATGCGGTGGTGCTGAAGACGCTGGGCGCGACACGCACGACGCTGATATCAGCCTTCTCGCTCGAATACATGCTGATCGGGCTTGCCACGGCGATCTTCGCCCTGGCCGCGGGCAGTGCGGCTGCCTGGTTCGTCGTCGCCCGGATCATGACATTGCCGTCGCATTTCATGCCCGAGGTGGCGGTGGCGACCATTCTGTTTTCGCTTGTCATCACGGTCGGCATAGGTCTCGCCGGCACTTGGCGGGTGCTCGGACACAAGGCAGCACCCGTGCTGCGCAACCTGTGACCTCAGGCCTGGAACGGCCATACCAGATTAAATCTTGGTAAGAATGCCGTCCGGAAAGCCGAGGAATCGGCACTTCGGTGTCTCACGAAGCATTACACCCGGTTACGGTCTTGTTCTTGGCGCGAATAACCATCATATTTCGCCACAGGCATGCTGGAGCCCTGCCAGCGGCGCCTGGGTCCGGAAGGATCTGACACCGGACGGGGCAGAAGCAATAGAGGACTACAATGGCTGATCCCATTCGCAACTACCAGACGCGCGCCGTGCCCGGCGTTGGCGTCGGTGCTGACATCGATCAGGGCCTGCGCGCCTATATGGTCAAGGTCTACAATCTGATGGGGCTTGGCCTCCTCATCACAGGTCTTGCCGCAGTCGGCACGATCATGCTGGCCACCACCACCGATCCGGCTTCGGCTGTCGCGACGCTGCCAAGCGGCGAGATGCTGACTTCCTTCGGCTATGCGATCTTCGGCTCGCCGCTGCGCTGGGTGGTGATGCTGGCGCCGCTCGCCGCCGTGCTGTTCCTGTCGTTCCGCGTCCAGTCGATGAGCGTTTCGGCGGCGCAGACGACGTTCTGGGTCTATGCCGGCCTTGTCGGCCTGTCGCTGTCGTCGATCTTCCTGGTCTACACCACGGCCAGCATCTCGCAGACCTTCTTCGCCACCGCCGCGGGCTTCGGCGCGCTGTCGCTCTATGGCTACACGACCAAGCGCGACCTGACCGCGATAGGCTCGTTCCTGATCATGGGCGTGTTCGGTCTGATCATCGCAATGGTGATCAACATCTTCCTGCAGTCGTCGGCGCTGTCCTTCGCTGTTTCGGCGATCGGCGTGCTGATTTTTGCGGGCCTGACCGCCTATGACACGCAGAAGATCAAGGAGATGTATTTCGAGGGCGATGCTTCGGATATCGCCGGTCGCAAGGCGATCATGGGCGCGCTGAGGCTCTACCTCGACTTCATCAACCTGTTCATGTTCCTGCTGCAGTTCATGGGCGACCGCCGCTAGGCTTTTGTCTGGATCATGATCTGACTGGACCATCGAGTTCCAGAAGGGCGGCCCAACGGCCGCCCTTTTCTTTTGTGCCGGTCGTTGCTGTTATTGCGGGCAGGGAAATGGCATGCATAAACTATGAGCAGCATTACGATTCGAGTAGCGACAGCGGCCGACCTCGACCGGATCACGGTAATCTATGCCGACGCAGTGACTCAAGGCACCGCCAGCTACGAGTTGGAGCCACCCAGCCGTGCCGAGATGGGGGCCCGTTTCGACAGTTTGATAGCCGGCGGCTTTCCTTATCTGGTGGCGGAGAAGGATGGCGCCGTGCTCGGCTACGCCTATGCCGGTGCTTTCCGGCCGCGCCCCGCCTATCGCTTCATTGTCGAGGATTCGGTCTATATCGCGCCCGAGGCCAAGGGCCAGGGCGTCGGGCTCAAGCTGATGCAAGGCCTGATCGAGGCGGCGGAAGCGGCGGGCTTTCGCCAGATCATCGCCGTGATCGGCGATGGCCGTTCAGACAGCGCCTCGGTGCGATTGCACGAAAAGCTCGGCTTTCGCCATTCGGGACGCCTTGAAGGTTCCGGCTTCAAGCACGGGCGCTGGCTGGACACGGTGTTCATGCAGCTGTCGCTGAATGGCGGGGCATCGACGCCGCCCGATCCCGAATCGTGGCCGGAGCGGAAGTTCCGCGAGGGGCTAAGAGGGAAATGAACTGAGGAATTGAAGAATTGATGAACTGAAGATCAAAGAAACAGCGGCTATGAATCGCGCTGCGGGCTTCTCATCAGTTCATCAATTCTCCAGTTCTTCAATTCCCCTGCTCCATTCCCCGCTCAGGCCTCGACAAGCTTCAGCTTGCTGTCGAATATCCCAAGCACCCGACCGAGCTCCTGGCCGCGCTTCAAGATGCGGCCGCCGGCGGCAATGACGGCAAAAGCGCCCTGCTTGCGGGCCAGTTTCGGATCCTTGACGATCTGGAACAGCGGCACTTCGCTGGTGCGGCGGAACACGGAAAACACAGCGCGGTCGGTGAGATGATCGATGGCGTAGTCACGCCATTCGTTGGCGGCGACCATGCGTCCGTAAAGCCTGAGGATCTGGTCCAACTCACGCCGGTCGAACCGCACCGGCTGATCGAGGCGCTCGCGTCGCGCCTCGTGCAGCGGGATCAATATTGCGGATGCGTCCCCATCCCCCGTCCCGCCGCTGTCATCGGTCATGCCTCGATCCTTCAAAATGAATCTTTGCCAACCAAAGTTGGCGTGTTCGCGGCTGAATTGCAAGACCCGGCGAAGCAGGGCGGCGGCGCGCTGTTTCCGCAACGTCCAGTCACTTTTATGAAACGCCTTGTTGGAATTGGTGATGCTTCGCCACATTTCTGCCTTTTTTTATCCGCGCTCATGCCCCAATGTCCGACGAATTTACCGACGTTGCCTGAGACGGTTCGGTCCGGCACCGGCTCGTAAACCCCAAGCCCCCCGCCCACGGGTCTGCGTCGGATCGAACCAACCTCGGCTCTTCTTCAGGAGAGCCGGGTGCGACGATCCCAAAACCTAAATGACCGACGTCAGAAGCAAGCTGACGTCGGTTTTTTATTGGGTGAAACGACTTCGCATTACCGCGACGTCGTCATCCACGGGTCTGCGCTGCGTCGCTCCGCTCCTGTTTCGCCCCAGGATGACGAAGGCAGGATCGTTTCGGCGAATCTGTTACGGCTTGTGAATAAACGCAGCGCCAAGAATTGGACCAGGCATGCCGTCCTTGCCGACCGACTGCAGCAGCACGGCGCAGCCGCCCTTCTTGGCGATCTCGCTCATCGGCAGTTCGTAGCGCTGCGCCTTGCCGTGCCACATGCCGGCGGTCTGGATGCCGGTGACCGCATTCCAGTAGGTCATCATGTGGCCGGTGTTCTCGCCCTTGCCGATCTTGATCGTCTGCGGCGGGTCGAAATAGACGATGACGACGTGGGCATCGCTGGGGCCGCTGCCGGCATCGCCGGCGTCGATCATGACGCGGTCGCTGGTGCGGCTGACCTTGATGGCGACGCGCATGCCTTCGCCGCTCTTGGCCATGCGGGCGAGCGCGCCATCGACCTCGCCGCGGCTGGCGCCGTTGACGTGGACGCGGCCGTTGATGACGGCCTGCGGCGTATAGACGGAGCGGCTGCCGAAGGCGCGCATATAATCATATTGCCGCTCGGTGTTCTCCTTGCGGCTCAGCGTGTCTTGCCAGCCGAGATAGTCCCAGTAGTCGACATGATAGGCGAGCGCGACGATGTCTTCCTTGGCAACGAGTTCAGCGAACAACGCATCGGCCGGGGGACAGGAATTGCAGCCCTGACTGGTGAACAATTCGACCACGCCCAATGGTTTGTCGATGTGAGGCTTGTCAGCTTCGCCGGCATGCCCGGCGTCGGCAAACGCCGAGAAGGCCAGCGCAAGGGCTGCCAGCCACAATGTTTTTCCCGAGGCCATGGTCATTCCGATTCCCGCCGGTGGTGCCGGCTTTGTCTTGATTGCTGAAATATGTGGCAGAACCGGAAGTCAACGGGAAGTCACGTTGCGGTGAAATTTTGCCATTGCAGCCGACCGCAACGGCTCGATAGGGCGGTTCATCGTTTCACCGAAACGCCGACCCGCTCTATCTCATTAGTTTGACGCAATTCCGGACGGGAAACCGCTTCACACTTTTCCTGGAATTGCTCTAGGAGAAGGTCTGTGCTTCAGGATAGAAACCGATTCGGGCGGCAATCACGATGTGGCAAACTCTTTTGGCGCCGATCGACCTCTATTGCGAGCGAACCGGGCCGGAATTCGGGTCCGAACCGGTCAATGCCCTGACGAACCTCGCCTTCATTGCCGCCGGCCTGTGGGGCGTGCGCGAGGTGCGAAGGCTGCGCACCGGCACTTTCGCCGAAGTGCTGGCCTGGTGGGTGGTGGCGATCGGCATCGGCTCGACGATCTTCCACACCTTTGCCACCAGGGGCGCGGTCTGGGCCGACGTGCTGCCGATCGCCGGCTTCACGCTGGCCTACACGCTGTTCAATTTGAGGCGCTTCCTCGGCCTGCGATGGGGCAAGGTGATCGCCATCTTCGTTGCCTTCTACGTGATTGCCGGGGCGATAACCCTGGCCGTGCCGGACTGGCTGCGCCAGGCCTCGAACGGCACGACGGGCTATCTACCGCCATTCCTGGCGCTGGCCTTCTTCGGCGCGCTGGTGGCGGCCAGCGGCAATCGCGCCGGCTGGTACAATCTTGCGGGATCGGCGATCTTCGTCGTCTCCGTCATCTGCCGGATGATCGATCCGCTGGTCTGCGGCAGCTTTCCGCTCGGCACGCACTTCCTCTGGCACATCCTCAACGGGCTGATGCTCGGCGTGCTTCTGGCAGCAGCGGCGCGTTTTGGGACGCCGAAGGCTAGGCAGTAGGCAGTAGGCAGTAGGCAGTAGGCAGTAGGCAGTAGGGGCCTCTATTCCCTACTGCCTAGTCCCTATTCCCTAAGCCGCCAGATCGCGCAGCACGTATTGCAGGATGCCGCCGTTCTTGAAGTAGTCGAGCTCGTCCAGCGTATCGATGCGGCAGATGATCGGCACGTTCTTCACCGTGCCGTCGCCATAGGTGACCTTGGCGATCATCGTCTGGCGCGGCTTGATGGTGCTCAAGCCGTCGATCTCGACCAGCTCGTCACCTCTGAGATTGAGCGAGGCCCAGGACGTGCCGTCCTCGAAGACGAAGGGGATGACGCCCATGCCGACGAGGTTCGAGCGATGGATGCGCTCGAAGGACTGGGCGATGACCGCGCGGACACCAAGGAGGTTCGTTCCCTTGGCCGCCCAGTCGCGCGACGAGCCGTTGCCGTATTCGACGCCGGCGAAGATGACCAGCGGCACGCCTTCCTTCTTGTACTCCATCGCCGCGTCGTAGATCGATTCCTCTTCCTTCGACGGATAATGGATGGTGTAGCCGCCCTCGCGGCCGTTCTCGCCCAGCATGTGATTGCGGATGCGGATGTTGGCGAAGGTGCCGCGCATCATCACCTCGTGGTTGCCGCGCCTTGTGCCGTACTGGTTGAAGTCGGCGACGCCGACACCGTGATCGGTGAGGTATTTGCCTGCCGGTGAAGCCGCCTTGATCGAACCCGCCGGAGAGATGTGGTCGGTGGTGATCTTGTCGCCGAACAGGCCGAGCACGCGCGCGCCCTTGATGTCGCCGATCTTGCCGAATCCTGATGTCATGCCGGCGAAATAGGGCGGGTTCTGTACATAGGTAGAGTTGTCGTCCCAGGCATAGGTCTGGCCTTCCGGCGCCTTGACGTTCTGCCAGTACTCATCGCCCTTGAAGACGTCGGCATATTTGCGGGCGAACAGCTCACGGGTGACGTTCTTCTCGATGAACTCCTGGATCTCGGCCGAACTCGGCCAGATGTCCTTGAGATAGACCGGGTTGCCGTTCTTGTCCTCGCCGAGCGGCTCTGTGGTCAGGTCCTTGGTGACGGTTCCAGCCAGCGCGTGGGCGACGACCAGCGGCGGCGACGCCAGATAGTTCGCCTGCACGTCGGGCGAAACGCGGCCTTCGAAGTTGCGGTTGCCGGACAAGACCGCGGCGGCAATCAGGCCCTTGTCGTTGATGGTTTTGGAGATCGGCGCCGGCAGCGGGCCGGAATTGCCGATGCAGGTGGTGCAGCCGAAGCCGACCAGGTTGAAGCCGATCTGGTCGAGTTCCTTCTGCAGGCCGGACTTCTCCAGATATTCGGCCACCACCTGGCTGCCGGGGGCCAGCGAGGTCTTCACCCACGGCTTCTGTTTCAAACCGAGGCGGTTGGCATTGCGGGCCAAGAGGCCGGCGCCGATCAGCACGCTCGGGTTCGAGGTGTTGGTGCAGGAGGTGATGGCGGCGATGACGACATCGCCGTGTCCGAGGTCATGCGAAGTGCCTTCGACGGCGTAGCGCTTGTGGATTTCGGCCGCCTTCTTGTATTCGGTCTCCATCGCCTTGGCGAAGCCTTCGGGAATGCCTTCCAGGGCGACGCGGCCTTCAGGCCGCTTGGGGCCGGCCATCGATGGCACGACGGAGCCAAGTTCCAGCTCGAGCAGGTCGGTGAACACCGGGTCGGCCGAGCCGGTGTCGCGCCACAGGCCTTGCGCCTTGGCATAGGCCTCGACCAGCGCGATGCGGTCCTCGCTGCGGCCGGACATTGTGAGGTAGCGGATGGTTTCCGAGTCGACCGGGAAGAAGCCGCAGGTGGCGCCATATTCGGGCGCCATGTTGCCGATGGTGGCGCGGTCGGCCAGCGTCATGTTGGAGAGGCCCGGGCCGAAGAACTCGACGAACTTGCCGACGACGCCCTTCTTGCGCAGCATCTGGGTGACGGTGAGCACGAGGTCGGTGGCGGTGACCCCTTCTTTCAGCTTGCCGGTCAGGCGGAAGCCGATGACTTCCGGCAAAAGCATGGAGACCGGCTGGCCGAGCATGGCCGCCTCGGCCTCGATGCCGCCGACGCCCCATCCAAGCACGCCAAGGCCGTTGATCATGGTGGTGTGCGAATCGGTGCCGACGCAGGTGTCGGGATAGGCGGTGGTTTCGCCGTCCTCGGTGTTGGTCCACACCACCTGGCCGAGATATTCGAGGTTGACCTGGTGGCAGATGCCGGTGCCGGGCGGCACGACGCGGAAGTTGCGGAACGCCTGCTGGCCCCATTTCAGGAACTTGTAGCGTTCCTCGTTGCGCTCATATTCGAGCTCGACATTGCGGGCGAAGGCCATCGGCGTGCCGAATTCATCGACGATGACGGAATGGTCGATGACGAGGTCGACCGGCACCAGCGGGTTGATCTTCTGCGGATCGCCACCCAGCGAGGCCATGGCGTCGCGCATGGCTGCGAGATCGACCACGGCCGGAACGCCGGTGAAATCCTGCATCAGCACGCGGGCCGGGCGATAGGCAATCTCAACGCCGGCGGTGCCCTTGTCGGTCAGCCAGCCGGCCACCGCCTGGATCGATTCCTTGGTGACGGAGCGGCCGTCCTCGTTGCGCAGCAGGTTCTCCAGCAGCACCTTCATCGAATAGGGCAACTGGGAAATGCCGGTGAGGCCGTTCTTCTCGGCCTCGATGAGGTCGAAATAGGCATACTCGGCGCCGCTTGCGGTCAGCGTGCGGCGGCAATTGAAACTGTCGAGAGATTTTGACACGTGCGATCCTTGTCTGTTCAGCCTGAAAGGGAACGGACTCCGATGGCATGCAATCACGCGCAAAGGTGCGGGTACGGCCATTTCCGCTGTCCGTTCCCAGCCAACCCGAGCCGTTCAAGGCGGCGCGTGCGCTGGTTCGGCGCTAATTCTGTTCCCGTGCCGACCGCTGGCACGGATGCACCGCATATAGAGAATTTTCTGGAATAGTTCTAGACAGTTGCAAAGCAATTTTGTGCGATGCGGCAGCTGCCGCGACACATGGTTTTCAGGGCAGGCGAGGGATGCGGCTGATCGCCGAAAATCTGGGCGGCGAACGCGGCGGCGACACGGTGTTTTTCGGCATCGGCTTCGCCCTGGAGGACGGTCAGGCGCTTGTCGTCACCGGACCGAACGGATCAGGCAAGTCGACCTTGCTGCGGGTCATCGCCGGGCTGCTTCCGGTGGCGGAAGGCAGCGTGAGGATCGAAGGCGCTATGAAGATTGAAGACGGGGGCGAGGCGTTTCCGTCTGTTGCCTCGGCCTGTCATTACCTTGGCCACCAGAACGCAATGAAGCCGGCACTCAGCGTGGCGGAGAACCTGCGCTTCTGGCGCGACTTCACCGGTGATGGACAGTTCGGCGTCGACGAGGCGCTGGAAACGGTCGGACTGGGCGGCATCGGCCACCTGCCGTTCGGCTATCTGTCGACCGGGCAGCGGCGCCGCGCGGCGATCGCCAAGTTGTTGGTCAGTCATCGGCCGCTGTGGTTGCTGGATGAGCCGACGGCGGGGCTCGACAAGGCTTCGGAAGGGCGGCTTGCGGGGTTGATGACGAGGCATTGCGGAGAGGGTGGGATGATTGTTGCGGCGACGCATTTGCCGCTGGGATTGGATGGGGCGAAGGCGTTGGTGATGGGGCAGGCCTTTTGATGACTGCACTCTACGGCGCCCCCCTCTGTCCTGCCGGACATCTCCCCCTCAAGGGGGGAGATCGGAAGTCGCCTCGGCTTTCGCTAATCTCCAACGTTCGAAGGCCGGCAAGACGCATGAACTGCCAATCTCCCCCCTTGAGGGGGAGATGTCCGGCAGGACAGAGGGGGGTGCCTGGGCGAAAGCATCTCAAATCATGCTAGCGCTCTTCCTGCGCGACATCCGCCTCAACATCCGTGCCGGCGGCGGTGCGCTGACCGGGGTCATCTTCTTCCTCGCCGTCATCGCCACCATTCCGTTCGGGGTCGGGCCGGATCTCAAGCTGCTTGCCCGCATCGGCCCGGCGATCCTGTGGATCGGCGCGCTGCTGTCTTGCCTGCTCGGTCTCGACCGGCTGTTCCAAGCCGACCGCGAGGACGGCTCGCTCGATCTGCTGGTGCTCGGCAACGACCGCCACATGCTGGCCTTGACGGTGCTGATCAAATGCCTGGCGCATTGGGCGGGCAGCGTTTTGCCGCTGGTCATCGCGGCACCCTTGCTCGGCCTGTTCATGAATATGGAGCCGCTCGCCATCGGCGCCACGGCGCTGACCCTGCTGGTCGGCACCCCGGCAATCACCTTCATCGGCGCTGCCGGTGCGGCGGTGGCGGTGGCGCTGCCGCGTGGCGGGCTGCTGATCTCCGTGCTGGTGCTGCCACTGACCATTCCGGTGCTGATCTTCGGCGTTTCGGCGAGCTATGGCGCGACGGCCAACCCCGACCCGTTTCTGCAGCCCTTCCTCATTCTTGCCGCGCTGACGCTGTTTCTTAGCGTGCTGGGTCCGGTCTCGGCGGCGCTGGCGCTGCGCCACGGCACGGATTGAAGCGGTCGCATGAGCGCGAAGGCTGCGGCGCGGCGACCGATTGCGAAGCCGACGAGGCGAGGCTAAGGGAAGGCATGTCTAGACGGAGCGAAATGATCGGTTTGGAAGGCCGCACCTTGGCGGGGCCTGCCGTATGAGCGCGCACGCACTTTACGTGACCGCCGCCTATGGCATCACCGCCGTGGTGCTGATCGGGCTGATCGGCTGGATCCTGATAGACCAGCGGGCGCGCAAGCGGGAACTCGCGGAGCTGGAAGCTGCCGGCGTGCGGCGTCGCTCCGACAAGGCCGCCAAGCCATGAGCACCGAAACGGAAACACCGCCGCCGCGCCGTCGCCTGTTCGTGCTTTTGCCGCTGCTGATCTTCCTCGGCCTGGCCGGACTGTTCCTGTCGCAGCTATTGTCGGGGCGCGATGTTTCGGAAGTGCCGTCGGCTCTGATCGGCCTGCCGGCGCCGCGGACCAATCTGCCGCCGCTTGAGGGCTTGAATCTGCCGGGCCTCGATTCGAAGGCCTTCGCCGGCAAGGTCACATTGGTCAACGTCTTCGCATCGTGGTGCGCGCCATGCCGTGAAGAGCATCCGGTGCTGCTAGCGCTGTCGCAGGACAAGCGTTTCACCTTGGCGGCACTGAATTACAAGGACCAGCCGGAAAACGCCCGCCGGTTCCTTGGCGATCTCGGCAATCCGTTCCAGGCGATCGGTGTCGACGAAGCCGGCCGCACGGCGATCGACTGGGGTGTCTACGGCGTGCCGGAAACCTTCGTCATCGGCAAGGACGGCAAGATCGCCTACAAGTATGTCGGCCCGCTAACGCCCGAGACGGCGAGGGATCTTTTGCTGCCACAGATCGAAAAGGCGCTGGCGGCACGTTGATATTCAGGTGATGCCGGCCTGCGAACGGCGGCTTCCTGCGCTTCCGGTGCTCATATGTGGACGGCCCCCTGCTTGCAAGTGTTTGGCATGATGATTTGATCGGATCGCTTGCGCTCATATGTCCGGC
>NZ_JAMYQF010000049.1:0-50756 GCF_040320745.1 Mesorhizobium sp. M0621
CCCCATAAACCGCTAATCCTGCAATCCAAAAGCCGCTATCCGCCTCAATCAACATGCCAGATCAACGGCTTGCGGATAGTTCACGGTCGACGAACTAGAGAGATCGAAACGATCGCCTTCTAAGCGAGCGAGGTAGTCCTGCTTATTCATGTTACGCAGAGGATTCCTCTGGCCGTCAACTATGATGTTGCGTTGCCGGTTGATGCCTTCGAGCACGTAAGTTGCAAGAAGCGACATGGACGCGTTCATGACCGGAACGGATGACGAAATTTGCAAGGCTACGGCATCCGACACTCTGATGGCTCGACAAAAGGCTGCAACAACCCCTCCTTCCTCGCCGATCATATCCTCGAACGCAGCGAGCTCAACATCCTTTCTCCCGAACGCATAGAACGCGTTTCGCAACCTGCCGCGAAAGTGCGGGATGGGCATGTCCAGCCGTATCTGTTCGATCGTGAGGCCACCCTTTATCATCTCCTGCATTGTGCTGGCCGCGTAAGCGATCGGATGCCTTGACCAGAACAAGACACGCCAATCAGTGGCGTATTGCTTGGCCCACTCGGCCAGATTCTTCAGTTCGTTGTGATCAAGATTGGCAAGGCCTTCGGCCGAAAGAACAAGGGTTTCCCATGGCGCTCGATGGCGGCTAGGCTCTGGCTTCTCAGCAGTTCAGCCTTCTCGATCGTGTTAGCCCCGGCAAGCCGCACATTGATATGCTTGCGCGGATCATCGTGAAAGGCGGTGCACAATATGTCTGTCAAGTTTTCGGAAATCCACGGATAGAAAATTCCAAACTCAGCCAGCAGTCGGTCTCTGTGTTTGTAGACCGCGGACTGGACGCTCGTCGTTCCTGTTTTGGGTAACCCGATGTGGATGATGCCATTTGGCATTTTAGTTTATCAGCCCTAGTTCACGCGGCGGCAGTCTTTTTGACATCATTCGGATTTTTCACCTCACTAGCGTCACCGCATTTCGAATTCCAACATCGAATGGGGTGGCCGGCCTCCAACCAAGCATCTTCTTCGCGAGGGAAATGTCGAGGCTGGCGATATCGACGTCTGTGCTTCTTGTCCCCACATATTCGCGCTCGAAGACGTGGCCGGTCAAACCCTCGATCGCCTCCACCACCTCCAGTACGGAGCGCGTCTCTCCACTCCCGATATTTATGACTGCTCGTGGCGTACCAGGAAGCGACAAAGCCGCCTCTATCGCGTCGATCACATCGTCGATGTAGAGGTAGTCGCGCATAGCCTTGCCGTTGCCGAATATGCGGATCGGCAGCCCCTTGCGCCAGTGGTCCAATAGCATAGGGACAAGGCCTTGACCTTTGCGGAAGATCTGGCCGGGTCCAAAGGGATTTGCCAGTCTCAGAATCACATAGTCCAAGCCGTCGACGTGGCCGTACATCTGGATGTACTTTTCCACAATGAGCTTGGTCAGACCATGTGAGTTGATCGGGTTGGGCATGGATGTTTCCGGTGTTGGAACAGGTGCACCCGGGCCATAGATCGTCCCGCCGGACGACAGGAATACATAACGTTTCACTCCCGCCTGCAGGCATGCATGCAGGAATTTGACATGGGGAACTACGTTTTCCTCGATATCAGCGATAGTATGGTCGTTCCTCAGTCCGGGACTTGAGGTCGAAATGAGTTGGACGACCGTCTCGACCCCTTCCAGGGAGGACGCCATGGCTATCGGCTGACGAAAGTCGCTCTCGATGAACTCGGCGTGTCCTCCCACTGAACCCAGAAATTCGGAATCGAATCGCCTGGACACAGCTCGGACAGGCACACCTTTCTGAGCGAGCCGCCGCAGCAAATGCCGACCAATGAACCCGTTTGAGCCGTAGATCCCGATCATACCGATCCTACTGATAAATAGTGCCGCCGACCTACACCATAATATTGAAAAGAGAAAGCATCAAACGAGGAACTATCGACCATTGCGTTTGCCGCACCCTCGGAGCGTAAAATTAGATCTATCTTTAGAAAACGTGCACTGGCCCGGCACTAATTCAACTCGAAATGTTTCTCGACCAGCCGATTGATCTTAAAGAAACAGTACGCACCAGCAGCAAATTAGCGGCACCTGAACGGATCAACTCATTTTTCCGAGGTCCAGACGCCATGCCAGAATTCAATTCCAGCGCAGATTTCGGAGTGCCCGCCCAAAACCCGCCGAAAGCGCTCGCAGAGGTCCGGTGATCCGCCAACTTGTTGAGTCCTTGAATTCTTGAATTACGAGTTCATGTTCTGTCAGCTTTGCCTCAAGCGCACTCGTCATCGTGCGCGCTAACGACAATTCTTCCTGCAAGACGTGAATCTCTGCGGCTTTTGCGATGGACTCAGCTTTTCTCTGAGCGATCTCCTCTTCTCCACTTCGGATCTGTTCATGCGCTGCGGCTATCCTGTAAGAGAGCGCCTTCATGCGCGCCTCGTGCTCGCGGGAGAGCACCTCGATCCGCGCCTCGTGCTCGCGGGAGAGCACCTCGATCCGCGCCTCCTGCTCATAGGTTCGCATTTCCATGCGCGTCTCGTAGTCATGGGAGAGCATTTCCATGCGCATCTCGTGATGATTTATCAGCTCCCTATTGATCCCAATCTCCTCTTCCATAGTCGTTGACTGTAACGACCACACGCTCCCGGTTTCATCCGCTGCCTTGCTCGTCGTTCCATCCAACGGCACGACGCTTTGTTCAACAAGCGCAACCCGGCCTTCCACGCACCGGCGCCCCAACGCATTTTCCTGAATAGAGCGCCTCGAAACGAAACAGAGGGAATTCAAAAACTCGATGGCATGGATCGAAGCAAGAGAAGCTTCCTCGAAGGCGACCCCGTATCTGCCTGAGAAAGCAGCCAAAGCATCCGTTCGACGGCGATCAAGGCCCCAATGCTCATAATTGACCACATCAAGTAATCTTTTGAAGAATGACATAGACGATAATGGATCGTAAAGACCTCCCTCATACTCAGCCCAGTAACTGCAGTGCAAATCTTCAGTTATGTACACACCACCTTCGGACAAATGCGGAAAATAACGCGCAAATGTTCGTATTATATCCGACGATTTATGCGATCCGTCGTCGATAATAATATCGAATTCTTTAGATCTTCCGAGAATATTCCTCTCTATTTCATCGGCATTGGCATCACCTACGACAACGGCGACTTTCTTATCGTCGAAAACCAGATTGCCACAGGCCTCGTTGATATCGCAGCCGAGAACAAGCTCCGCATTGGCAAAATAGCGACGCCAGATTTCCAACGCCCCCCCATTCTGAACCCCAATTTCCAGAATGCGAACTGGCATATTGCGGTATTTTGAAAAAATGCGGTCATATGTGGTGAGATAGATAGACCATTTGTCCGACACTTTGCCGCGATGCGCCTCGTACAGATCACGAAGGGAGCCGTCGTATTTTGCAGGCCGTACGGCTTGCGCCTTGCCCCCCACCTTCGGCGCAGTTGCACCGGCGGGCATCCCCTCGCGGGCGTTTTTGAGTGAGGGATGCTTACTCATACGGTCAACGCCTGTTTTTCGTTCCGTCGATGAGAAGCCGACGCACCACCGCTTCCGTCGATTGCCGCCAGTCCGGCGCATTCCAGCCGAAGACAGAGGTGAATTTCGCACTCGAAAGCCGCGAATTGGCGGGGCGGCGCGCCTTGGTCGGATAGTCCATTGTAGCAATGTCCCGTACCCGCGCCCAAGGGCCACCAGACACGCGGCTTGTGTCCAGGATATGACGGGCAAAGCCGCTCCAGTTGGTCTCACCCGTGCCGGCCAGGTGATAAATGCCGGGCGCACCGAAGCTCTTGTCGCCATGCAGCCTCGCCGCCGTGTGCAAGATGGCATCGGCGATATCAAGCGCTGAGGTGGGATTTCCCCATTGATCGGCCACCACCGCGATCTCGTCGCGGTCGGCGGCAAGCCGCAGCATGGTCTTGACAAAATTCTTGCCGAATGGGCTGTAGAGCCATGCCGTGCGCACGATCAGATGGCGCGGATTTGCTAATGCAACCGCCTGTTCGCCAGCAAGTTTGGAGGCGCCATAGACGCTGGCTGGTGCAGTTGCGTCGGTCTCGACATAGGCACCAGGAGCGCTGCCGTCGAAGACATAGTCGGTCGAAAGATGGATGACGGGAACGCCAAGCCGCCTTGCTGCTTCCGCCACCTTGCCGGCACCGACGCCGTTCACCGCGAATGCCGGATCGGGCTCGTCCTCGGCCTGGTCCACCGCCGTATAGGCGGCGGCCGACACGACGATGTCGGGCTTCGCGGCCGCAATGGCCTCGATCAGAGTATCGGGTTTTGCCAGATCGAGTTCCGGACGGCCAATGGCAATGACCTCCACGCCGGCGCGCCCCTGGCCGGCCTCCAGAAGGCTTGCCGCGACCTGGCCCTCGCGTCCGGTGACAACGAGCCTCACGCCTCCCCCTTGCGCGCTTCGCCCAGTCTCTCACCGGCATAGCGCTGTTCGCGAATCGGCCCCCACCACCATTTGTTGTCGAGAAACCAGTCGACGGTCTTGGCCAGGCCGCTGTCGAAATTCTCATTGGGCGCCCAGCCCAGGTCCCGGCCTATTTTCGACGCATCGATGGCATAGCGGCGATCGTGACCGGGGCGGTCGGTGACGAAGGAAATCAGGTCGCGATAGCTCTTGCCGCCCGCCCGCGGCCGCCTGCCGTCGAGCAGATCGCAGATCGTCTCGACGACGCCCAGGTTCGTCCGCTCGGAATTGCCGCCGACATTGTAGCTTTCGCCCGGCTGCCCCCTGGTTGCGACAAATTCCAGCGCGCGCGCGTGATCCTCGACGAACAGCCAGTCGCGCACATTGGCGCCGGCGCCATAGACCGGCAGCGGCTTTTCATCTAGCGCATTGAGGATGACCAGCGGGATCAGTT
Source organism: Mesorhizobium sp. M0621 (assembly GCF_040320745.1). Lineage (NCBI taxonomy): Bacteria > Pseudomonadati > Pseudomonadota > Alphaproteobacteria > Hyphomicrobiales > Phyllobacteriaceae > Mesorhizobium > Mesorhizobium sp. M0621. Next base: position 4,905 of record NZ_JAMYQF010000049.1, read on the forward strand.
TTTCGGGAAAGTGATAGGGTCCGTAGTTGTTTGAGCAGTTGGAAAGCACGACCGGCAGGCCATAGGTTTCGTGCCAGGCGCGCACCAGATGGTCCGAGGCCGCCTTCGAGGCGGAATAGGGCGAAGACGGCGCGTAGGGCGTTTCCTCGACAAACATGCCGCCATCGAAAGGCAGATCGCCGAACACCTCATCAGTCGAAACGTGATGGAAGCGGAAGCGGCTCCTTTTGTCCTCCGGAAGGCCGCGCCAATATTCCAGCGCGGAATTGAGGATCTTGTAGGTACCGACGATGTTGGTCTCGATAAACGCACCCGGCCCGTCGATCGAGCGGTCGACATGGCTCTCGGCGGCAAGGTTCATGACGATGTCGATGTCGTCCCGGTGGAGGATATCGAGCACCGCCTTTTCGTCGCAGATATCGGCCTGGGCGAAGCGGTAATTGTGTGCGTTCTCGATCGGCCGTAGCGAGGCCAAGTTGCCAGCATAGGTGAGCTTGTCGAGATTGGTCACTCGATAGGCCGGGTTGGCACACAGGTGTCGGCACACCGCCGAACCGATAAAGCCAGCACCACCCGTCACCAGAAAATTCATGCCCCTGTCCTCATTCTACACCCTTTTGGCAATCCATCAGGCAAACACCTCGGCGGCGGCCAATAGCGGCGCCTTCAGGTCCTTGTCCGAGAGCTGGAACCCGCCGGCCAAGGACGGCCATTCGATGCCGATGGCGGGATCGTCGAAGCGGATCGACCGGTCATGCGCCTGCGAATAGGTGTCGGTGACCTTGTACAGGACCTCGGTGTCGGGCACGAGCGTTACGAAGCCGTGCGCGAAGCCTTTCGGCACCAGAATCTGGTTGCCCTTTTCGGCCGACACTTCGAGAGCGACCCATTTCCCAAAGGTCTTCGAACTACGGCGAATGTCGACCGCGACATCGAGAATGCTGCCACGAATGACGCGCAACAGCTTGTCCTGAGCCCGCGGCGCAAGCTGGTAGTGAAGCCCGCGCAAAACACCTGCCGCCGCGGAATAGGAATGATTGTCCTGCACGAAAAGCAAGTCTATGCCGGCCTGCGCAAAGCGCTCAGCATTGTAGGTCTCCATGAAGAAACCGCGCGCGTCGCCGTGCCGCTTCGGAACGATTTCCAGCATGCCAGCAATGGCAAGGGATCTGATCTCCAGCACCTAGCCCTCCGACAGATCGACGACACGCCGGCGCAGATAGGCGGCATACTCATTCTTGCCCAGGCGGTCGGCGCGACGCAGAACCTGGTCCACGGTCAGCCACCTCTGTTCAAAGGCGATCTCTTCCGGACAGGCGACCTTGATGCCCTGGCGATGCTCGATTGTGCGCACGAATGAGGAGGCTTCATGCAGGCTGTCATGCGTTCCGGTGTCGAGCCAGGCATAGCCGCGGCCCAACCGGTGAACATGCAGCTGGCCACGCTCGAGGTAGACATTGTTGACCGCCGTGATCTCGAGTTCGCCACGCGCCGAGGGCCGGATGGCAGGGGCGATGTCAACGACGTCGTTGTCATAGAAATAGAGACCGGTGACAGCCCAGTTGGATTTCGGCTCCTGCGGCTTTTCCTCGATCGTCAGCGCGGTTCCGGTGGCCTTGTCGAATGAAACGACACCATACCGCTGGGGATCCTCGACATGGTAGGCGAACACCGAAGCGCCCTTTTCGCGCGAGGCCGCAGCCCGGCAAAGTTGTGACAACCCGTCGCCGAAATAGATGTTGTCGCCAAGGATCATGGACACGCTGTCCTTGCCTATGAAATCCCGGCCAATGATGAAGGCTTCCGCAAGGCCGTTGGGCTGCGGTTGCTCGGCATAGGACAGTTCAAGCCCGAACTCCGATCCATCGCCAAGCAGATCGCGAAAAACCGGTAGATCACGCGGCGTTGAAATGACCAGAATCTCACGGATACCCGCAAGCATCAAAACGCTCAGCGGATAATAGATCATCGGCTTGTCGTATATCGGCAGAATCTGCTTAGAGATTGCTAATGTTAGCGGGTAAAGACGCGTTCCGCTGCCCCCAGCAAGGATAATTCCTTTCAAGAAGCTCTCCTTGACATGTCTAGGCCCCCCGGGCCCTTGCCGCCCGTGATTAGGTTCCACGCAATGGCTTGTCAATCTCGGCGCTCGACAAACGACCAGACCAGGTCCGGCACCAATCCGTGGCCAATTCCGGGCGACCCCACTGCTCTCATCTTGCCAAAGCCGACGGCATGACGGGAACAAGCCGATTGTCATGATGGGCCTCGGTCGGCTCGCCTCTTGGGTTCAACCGTTCAGCAAAGCCTTTGTGAAAGACAATGCCATTCATGTAGGCAAAAATCATCGCAAGCGCCGCTGTTCGCAAGGGGTAATCAACCAGCGAGTGAACGAGAAGAAACGACACCGAGAGGAACGCGGCTTTCTGCAGCGGATACCGCCGAACCCCAACGGACGACGCGAAAAGCAATGTCAGGTAAACCGCGATCAGAAAAACAACGGGCGCGCCACCCTCAAGTGCCAGTTCCAGATAGTCATTATGAGCGTGATTCACGTAGGGCTTGAAGATCATCTCGCCCTTTTCGTAAATCTGATAGACTTTCTGAAAACTGCCGAAACCCACTCCTGTCGTCCAGTTCTCTTCAATTCCCGCGATCGTCGTGCGGGCAAATTCAGCGCGCCCAAAAGTCGGATCAACCACCTCCGCATCGATCTTCGTCCACGCGCCCATCGTGTAGAGCGACAGACCGATGAAAACCGCAAGGATGCCATAACCGCGTAGCCTGGAGCGAGCGGACAGAAAGATAACCGATACTATGGTGATCGCCAGTCCTATCAGGATACCGGCGCGCGAACCGGCGGCCAGAAGCAGCAGCAACAGCGCTATCAATCCCAGCGATCCAGACAGAAGGTGACCGCGGAACAGACCGTAGTAGACAACGAAAGGGATGGAGACGAAGAGCAATGCCGAAAAATGATTCTGGTTGGCAAACAGCCCGGCATTGACCGTGAACGGCAGCAACCCCTCTATGGCAACCGTATCGGAGAGTGAATACTGGATCGCGGCCGCCAATCCGTTACAGATGACACCCATGAAAAAGAAAGGCAGAAGGCCGTAGACCTGATCCGGGCGCAAGCGGATGACGCTCAGGAAGAATGCTGCCGCCGCCGAGAAATACAAAAAACATTCGATCGTGCGCCCCACGCCGACACTGACGAAACGCAGCCGGGTTTCGCCGGCCAGCCATGGACTTGTCAGCAGCACCTCGGGCCGCAATCCGCTCAACAAGGCCGCAGGCAGCGGCACGATTTGAAAACAGAATACGGCAAGCACCAGGGCAAGCAGCCATAGGACCGACCGAGGGGCCCTCTGCCCCGACGGCCTTGAAAGGACGGCGGCGGCCGAGACAATCGCCGCGATCTCGATCAGCATTTCGGTGTAAAGCCCACTCGCCGTGCCGCCGCCAATCAGCACCGACAGGAAAAGAACCGACCCAAGCAGGTACTTTTCCCATTCCGTGGGCCGGATTGACCACTCTCTCAAGATGAAACTCTTTCGATGCTCAGCTTGTGCATGACCAACGTGCCTACGTATCGAAATCGCCAGCTCTCAGTGATGGCGGCTGTTTCCAGCCGTAACAATTGCATCGGACACGCGCTCGGTCCGATCGCGAAATCCAGACTCAGGTCCTGTCGGTTGAATGTGCCTTCCGGAATGTTGAACCGGGCTATTTCGCTTGCCGGATCCGCGCATCTGATGGACCAGAACAGCTGCTTTGGCAGCTTCAGGTTTCTCCCGGAGGCAGTCAGGGAAATCCTGTAGGAGCCGGGAGGCAATTCGACATATTGCTGGAATGCTGCGTTCTTCACCGGCGTATTCAAAAATCGAACAGTCGCTCCGCTGTCGCTCTCGCCGACATCGCGCGACCCGGCAAAAGTAATTTCCAGACCGGAGCGATCGTGAACCTGCCAGTCGAATGGCTTGCCGCTGCGGACCGGTTCAAAGCCGCCGTTGAAAATGTAGCCACCCAGCGTCCGCTCCTGATCGGACAGGCTGAAAAGGAACAGCCGATAGGCCGGCACGTATTCCTTTTGCCTGATATAGCCGTTGATCACTGCGGACAGTTCCTTCGATGTCGGTGGTGAACTCGATCCGGCAAGGTCGAGCAACAGTTGGCTGGCGGCGCGCAGGCCCCGCGGATCCTGGCCAAGGGCGGAAAAAAGATTGGACCTCCACGGAGCCCCGGCCTTCATTGCTGCCAGGACAGCCCGATATCCGTCTGGATTTGAAAGAATGGCCGGCATGCCCGCCGCGATGACTGGAAAACGGTCCGGCCACCGGCGCAGCAAGGTATCGATCTCGCCGACGGCCTTCGACAGATCGCCTCCCTCGATCGAACGGTCGATCGATCTCTGAAGCGCATGGATTTCCGTCTTGGACAACTTTCGAGCCTGATCGAAGAGTTCAAAAGCTTCGTCTTTCTCGCCTTGCCGGTACTTGATCTCGCCTAACAGGCTGTAAAGCCGGGCGTCCGCGACATTGAAGCGAAGCGCGCCCCTTGCCTTGACGGCCAAAGCGTCGAGATCAGGACCACTGCCTGTTTCATTCAGCTCATGGGTGATGTCACCTACCAAGGCATTTATGTTCAACGGATCGAGCGCAAGCGAGACGGCCGGCGTTCCGGCCTCAAGGAGCCGACTTAGCCCGATCGATGAAGCCGCCAACACCAGAACGGAGGCGACGAACCAAACGCCGGAACGCCGGAGATTTTGCGTGAGCGGGCTGGCCTGCTCCGTCATCGACTTTGCCCTCAATTTTCGGGGTACTCGCGCCGTAGTCGTAGTACTGGTAGTTCATGTATTTGTAGGCATAGTTGTAGTCGAACTTGTTCACGGCAAATTTCGACATCGCCACTCCGATCACATTCGCACCGGCTGCGCGCAGACGCTTGAGCGCCGTCTTGGCTGATTTGCGCGTGACCTGGTTGGTGGAAACGACCATCAACGTGCCTTCTGCAAGCCGGCTGAGGATTGGGCCGTCGGAAAGGCCGACGACCGGTGGAGCATCGATGATGATCAGATCGAAGCGTTTGCCGAAATTGGTCAAGATCAGCGCCATCTTCTGCGAAGAGAGCAGGTCGGCCGGGTTCGGCGGAATCGTTCCCGACGTCAGCACGGTCACGTTAGGGTATTTCGTCGTCCTGAAAACGCTCGCCAGATCGTCCTTGCGAACGGTATTTGTCAGAAGGTTGCTCAACCCGATCGCATTGTCGAGGCTGAACAGCCGATGCAGGTTCGGTTTGCGAAGATCGCCATCGACCAGCAGAACCCTTGCGCCGAGCGCTGCGAAATCCTGGCCGAGCTTGAACGAGGTGGTCGACTTGCCTTCCGAAGGTTCCGAACTGGTCACCAGCAGCGATCGCGGCGCGCCTTCAGCACCGGAGAACTGCAGCGATGTTCGCAACGAACGATAGGCCTCGGAGAGCCCTGATTTTTGATCGGCGATGCTGGCGATGAGTTCGCGGTCATCGACAAGCGGCAGGATGCCGAGCATCGCCAGCCCCAGCTCTTTCTCGACCTGCTCCGGATTGGTGAAGGTGTTGTTCAAGAGTTCGATGATGTAGATGATCGATGCAGTCAAAGCTATGAAAAGCGCCAGCGCGATTGCAAGATTGATGCTCAGGCGTGGAGAATAGGGGGCTACGGGCAGCGAAGCGAAGTCTACGATCGCAGCGCTTTGCGTCTTGAGTTCCGAGCTAACCCCGACTTCATTCCGCTTGGTGATAAGGCTGTCATACTGCGACCGATTGGAATCTACCTCACGCTTCAGGATCGTGTATTTGATATTCTTGTCGTTGAAGACGGCCTGCTGTCTCTCCATCTCCGCGAGCTTGGATTTCAGGTCGGCTTCCTTGCTTTGCGCTTCCTGGTATTTCAGTCGCAACGAATCCGTTATCGCAAGAACGCCATTGTCATAGAGCCGCTGCAGTTCCTTGATCTGCGATTGCAGTTGCTGCATCTCCGGAAAACCAGGCTTCAGGATGCCCAGTTTCTGCTGATACTGGCTGGACAGATCCGCCAGCTTTTCGCTGAGCTTCTGCAGACCTTCGCTTTCCAGAACCGGGCCGAGGCTTGAGCCGCGCCCCTTTTCTATCTGACTCACCACCCGCCCCGCATCCAGGCGCTCCTGGATCGCCGTGGCCAGCGCGGTATTCAGGGCTTCGATGTTAGAGCCGATCAGCGATTTGTCGTCGCCGGTAACCGTGATGCCGGCATCTTTTGCATAGGTGACCAATTCCTCCTCGGAAGTCTGCAGCTTTTGCTTCACCTGCAAAACTTGTTCCTGGATGAACTGCCTTGCCAAATCGGAGGTCTCGCTGGTCTGGTCGAGGCGTTGATCGATAAAACTCTGGGCGACCTGGTTGGCTACGTCGCTTGCATATTTCGGCTTCTGATCGACAAAGGTGATCGACAGCAGGCTTGTATTGGTGACCAGGTTGACCGTCAGGTCTTCCAGGATCCGTTTGATGGCGATTGCTTCGCGCTCTTCGGGCGTTTTCTCCTCGATGGAAGGCGACTTCGACAGTCCGAACGCCCGGTAGACAATGTTGCTCAGCGAAAAGCTCGGCGTCGGAAACAGGAAGTCCGGCTTTTCGCCAAGTCCCAGCTGGAACGTCACGCGCTGAGCCAGCGCGCGGCTCTTCAGTTTTTCACGGGCGGTCAGGAAGGCCCTGACGTCGCTGTTTTCGGAAACAACTTCGATGTCCTGAAAGACCTTCGCCGAAGGGACCAGAACTTCGAGCTGCGTCGTTGCCTGATATTTTGGTGTCTGCATCATTGTCACGATGACGCCGGCAACAAGCCCAGCAGCTGCCATCATGACGATCAGCCAACGATACTGGACAATGTAGAAAAGCAGCTTGAGCAGGTTGAACCCCTCATCCTGACCGGCATAGCCGCGACCATAAGGACCGTAGTTTTGCGGCACGTCGCAATAGAGGTCCGCGGACTGAGCCTGGCCATGTCCGTGTTCGGCACGTTGGGGCTGCCTGTTATGATCGAGCATGCGCGAGGTGATCCTGCGTTGTCCGTATCGTGACCTGTCCTAAGGAATGACCGCAATGCGGGCCGCGCTGGAGGCGAGGCCCAGAGCATCCTTCAAATTGTTCATCGCGATTTTCGACTTCGAAGCAAAAACGACGATCACATCGCCGCCATAAATGCGTGGGTTGCGATTTTTGCCGGCCCGGATTTCCTCGACATTGTAGTTTGCCACGAGCTTGTTTTGGCCGATATTCCGATAAACGAAGACCTTGCCGGCATCACCGACCGGATTGAAGCCTCCGGCAAGGGCGATCGCGTCCAACAAGGAAGCACTGCTGGACACGGGATAGATTCCGGCCTTGTTCACTTCACCATCGACCGTGATGCGCTGGCCAATCGATTCCTTGACGAAAATCGTCACATCCGGCGCTTGCAGGTATTTTTCACCATAGGCAGTCTCGATTTCTTTCTCGAGTTGACGAACGGTCTTGCCTGCCGCGGTCATCGTTCCGATCAGCGGAAGAGAAATCTGCCCGCCTGCGTCGACCTGAGCAGTTCTGTTCAAATTGTCGACCTGGAACACGCTAACCTCCAGCACGTCATTGGCAGACAGGGGCTGCTCGCTGCCATTCTGGGTGTTCTGCGGCGGCGGCAGATCCTTCACCACCTGCAGTGTGCCGCCGCCCGAAAGAACCGTGGAGGACGCCGCCGGCTGAAGGGCGCTGACGGGATTTGTGGATGACGTCGATGTCGACGGGGTGCTGGTGCAAGCAGATATAGCCAGCGATGCGAGCAACGCTGTCAGGGTGCTTGCATGACGCCTTGCAAAATCGAAAATGCCGATCACTGGGTCCCGCTCTTGAACAGCCGGCCAAATCCGCCGAAACGGCCTACGCCGCCGGTAACAGACCTTTTCGCATTCCGCTTTCCAATGAGCACGAGCGCCCGATGCTGCAATATCGCGTCCGGACGGTTGACCGCCAAAAGCCTCGCCTCGACAAAACACAAATGCGCTACTCGCACGAAGGCGAATGACGCATTCGACAAAATTACGCAAAACAGCGGGTGTCGGACCTCGGCTATCGGCTGACGGCGTCATCGTCGTCCTGCAGCCCAGTAATAAGAGCAGCGGCGCCACCAACCGCGGCCCCGCCCAAGAGAACTGGCAGCATGACAGGCTCCGAGCTGGCAGGCACAACCGTCGCAACTGGCGTATCGAGCGAAACGCAGATGCCACCTTCGACAGGATCGACCTTGACCGTGGTGTTGCCAGGAATATCGAATGCGCAATTGGCACCCACCGCCAGCAAGGCGGACGCCTCTGCCCCGGTCATGATGCGTGCGCCCGAAAACACTGGCGCTTCGGGCCCCACGCCAGCATAGCCGCCGGCCTGGGACATCTGAACGTTGCCCTGGACCTGCGTAAGGCGACCTATCGCACCGGCGGACGCCGGCACGGTCGCAAGACAGGAACAGGTCTCCTGAGCGAAAGCATCGGGCGTTGCAACCAGAATGCCCTCTGCGGCGAATACAACAAAAACGAAAACAGCCCCAAACCTACGACGAATCCTCATTTTTACCCCACCCAAACCTGCAATTCACCCTCTTGGGACGAATTACACCGGCTCCACCCCCGGCAATCTCCGTCAGTGGCTGACGCCGTTGACGTCATACTGCGTCGCCGCGAGCACGCCAGTTGTCAGAAGCGCGCCTGCAAAATCACTTCCGGCAGATCAACCCCGCCACCACCGGACGGCTGAATGGCGACCGTCTGTTCGGAACCAACAAGCTTGAGGCAAATGTTGTCGTCGAGGCGGAAAACATCGAGACTCGAATTGGCCGGCACATTCAGGCTGCAGCCGCCGAACCGATCGACGCAACAAATACGGCAGGCGCAATTTTGCTCACAGATTCATCTGTCTTTGATCCCCTCTGCATCCACCTTCGGACGCACCAAAGAAAGCAGATCAGCACGTAGCAGTTTTTCGATCACAATTCCAACACATTTTGCGCGCGAGGCAATTTAGACCGATTCGCGACTGTCGGAGCACAGTACTTTAGCTAGATTGCATGAACAGTTTCGACCAAAAAAGCTCAAGAACCGACGTTACCCAACAGATGACCGTAAATACTCAAATGCAGGAAACCGCCGGCCGGGTTCAGGACAGATCCATTCATTTCGCCGCAAGAGCATCCAATCCATAGCCGTTCGGCAAGACTTGTACATTGGATCGGCTTGAACCGGCTGGCGCAGAGAATACGACCCTGCGCAACTATGATAGCCAGGTTTTCCCGCTTGGCCGTCAAGCACTGCACAACCAGGGTATCGCCAACGTTCGAAGCGATCTTGCCGTCACAAGGCGTTCCGGCACCAACGGATTTGCAGGTCAGGACCATCCCCTGATATAGCCGCGGTGCGCCGCTCCAAAGGCCGTCCTCCATCCGGCCCAACTATCCGTCAAGCCCGTTTCATTCTTTCGCCGCGAGGCCATCCAGCTTTTCTATCTGCTGCATGTACCTATCGATGACGATCGTTTCCGAAAACTGCCGCTCGACCTTGTTTCTGCCCTGAGCGCCCATCCTGTCCCTGGATGCGCCATTCATCCGCGCAAACTCGATCATTTTGCTTGCCAGATCATCAGGGTCCCTCGCCTTGCACAGGAAGCCGTTGACGGCATGGTCAACAACCTCTCTGCACCCGGGCACATCGGTCGCGATCAGCGGCTTGCCCATCGCGGCCGCCTCGAGCAGCGAACGCGGCGTTCCTTCCCTATAGGAAGGCAAGACGACACAATCGGCAGCACGCAGAAAAGGCCGCACATCGTCGGTGGAGCCGAGATACTCGATCAATCCCTCGCCGACCCATTGCTCGACTTCCCGCCAGCTGACGGCGGTTCGGTTCTCGACATCAAGAAAGCCGAGCAGTTGGAAACGGACTCCGGGCATCTCTTGGCGAACCAGACGGGCAGCCTCGACGAACTCGCCGACGCCCTTGTCCCAAAGAAGCCGGGCCACGAGAAGAAACACAATTGCATCGGATCGGGACGGCGCTTCAGACGACAGGGCAAAACGCACGAGGTCGATACCGGAGCCAGGCAACAACCCGGTCTGTTCTTGTCGGACCAGACGCTCATCGACGAACAGCGTCCTGTCATCGTCATTCTGAAAGAAAACCATTTTGGAACGGGCCAGCGCCACCCGATACAACGCCTTGGCAATTCTGAGCAGGAGGCCACCGCGGACGAATGCCGTCCCCAATCCGGAAATGTTGTTGATGACCGGGACACCATTCAGATTGGCCGCGATGGAGCCGAACACGTTGGGCTTGATCGTGAAGCCGACAAACGCCAACGGCCGCTCACGCCGCAAGAGACGCCAGTAGCGCCACAGAAGAACCATGTCCCGCAAAGGCGACGTGCCGGAATTGTCCATTTCGAGTTCGACATGACGGCAGCCCATAGCCGATATTAGCGAAGAGTACTCGTCTCTCGGCGCCGCGATGACGACGTCATAGCCATGGCTCTGCATCGCCTCGATCAGACCCTTGCGGAAATTGACGACGTTCCAGGACGTGTTTATCGAGATGATTATCTTGTTGCGAGCAGCGCGCATCATCTCTGCCCGCCCGGATATGATGAAGGCGCTCCCAACAACATATCCGCAAATCGCCCAGGCGACCGTTCCGACAAGGTCTTTCCATACAAGGCCGACCGATCGCCGGCGTGAATGACCTTCAACAGTGCATCCGCAATTTCCAACGCGCCAAATCCGGCTGAAATCTCCAGGCCAGACAGCATGTCCAGATCGCCCGCGCAGGGCGTGGTGACGATGCCGGGAATGCGGCAAGCCATCATTTCCAGAAGGACGTTTGGGAATCCTTCGGTCGCCGAAGTAAGCAGAGCGGCGCGCGATGCGCGAAACAGTGGAAATGGATTGCCTCTCTGACCGAGCAGATTTATTCGAGAGGCCAGATCGAACTTGCCGGCGTAGGCTCTTAGCTCCGCTTCCATGGGTCCGGCCCCAACCATGGTCAGCTCATAATCTTCGCCAGTTCTTCGTCTGACCTCGGCGAGCACATCAACCGCGATCGTCGGGCGCTTCACCTCGATCAGTCGGCCGCACCAGACTATCTGTGGACGGCGGGAAAATATCCTTGCGTCATCTTCCGGCAACGCCTCGGTGGACAATTTGATGATGAGATCTTCATCGACCGGATTTGGCAACGTGCACAGTTTAGCAATGGCGCGCCGGGGCAACACGTCACGCAGGCATTCATTCATGTAGCCCGTTTGCGCGACCACCATGTCCTGGCTGCCATAGGCGGCGTAGAGCGTCCTGTAAGCCAGTGCGCGAGGGCCTTTGAAGCGGTCCAGCAGGATCGTGGACTCGCGAGTGACCAGCCTGCGGCTTCGAAGAACTCCAACACTTCGAGCGGCAGCCAGAAACGAATTCACCCGCGCATGGCTCGACAACACCAGGTCGTACCGATGCCGGATCAGCCGCGGAACAAGCAAAAGTTCGCTCATCGCTTTGCCGCCGCCAAAGCCGTAACTGCGCCGAATTCCATCCCGATATGATCCAACGGCGTCCCCCGCTGCCTGGCCACCCAGGAAGCCGATTTCGACGTCCCAATCGGGCCGGCTAGCGAGGACACGCGCAACCAGTTTCAGGATGGTTTCGGCTCCGCCTTTGATGTCGAGCGGGATGGCGATCAGCGCGAGCTTCCTTTTCATGAGCTGCGAGGTTTCACTGTTTTCGCCGAAAGACATAAGCGTAGGTTTCGGCAGCATCCTTGCCGAGAAGAAGAGCCGAAACGCCTAGCCAGATGCGCCAGGCGAGAAAGGCCGGCACGAAAAAATAGAAATAGGAACTCTTCCAGAACAGACGACGCTCGACGAGTTCCAGCCCATTCCGTCTTGCGATTGTTTCGACGTCACTTGGCAGGCACTTGTCGTAGAAAGCCGGAAACCCGTCATGACCCTTGCCCTTTTCTGGATAGATCGCAAAAAGCAGCCGTCGTTTCACTCCTTCCGGCAGGGCTCGATTGAGCCTGGCGAAAACAGCGTTGCGCGAGGGCGAGAAAATGGCAACCACGCCTCCTGGCCGCACGCAACTGGCAATGCCACGCAAGGCAGCCTCACCGTCGCGCACGTGTTCGAGCGTCGCTTGACAGATCACAATGTCAGCATTGCCCCTCCCCTCAAACGAGGTAAGGTCCGCTTCAATCTCCTCGTCGTATAGCCCACGCGGCGCTTTCGACAATTCCTGCGCGTCCAGGTCGACCCCAACGACAAAAAGCCTCAGGCGCCGCTTCTCCGAGAGACTGACGAACGGCCTTGCACCCCCGCCAAGGTCGTAAACCAGCGCATCGGAGACAAGCCAGGCAGGCGCTATCTCCGTTGCAAAAATTCGGTCGCCGTCGATCCGAAGACGCAACGGTAGCGCCCGGTCCAGGAACTCGGAAATGGCCACGTTCGCGCGAACGAACTTTCGCAATATCGACACTGCTTCACCATGAATTCCGTTGGCCGATCTGTGCCCGCTACTTCTCACATTCATTCCTGGCATCAGAGCCAGTTGCCAAAAGAACTCTCTGCGTAGCATTAGGCCCGTCATCGGCGATCACGCTCCTCAACGCGAAAAACGAACAAGCCGCGGCTATGACATATCCGGACAGAAATGCCATTTCGCTGCCAAGCGGCAGCCGCCACCACAGACTCAAAGCCGCCAAACAGCAGCAAGCCAATGCTCCTGTCGCGTAAGAATAGGTCAGCGTCATTGCGTTGTTCGAGCGGAGCGCAAACGGATCGATGACCACCTTCTTCGTCCTGTTTGTTAGAACAGCGCAAGAAACGATCGCAAAGACCGCTGGGTCAAATGACCTCCCCAGCCATCCGGACGCATAGCCGGAAAAAAACAGACCAATTAACCCCGCGGCAGACACAGCTGCAAAAATCAGCGCAATGGTCGCCCCCTCAAACAATCCGCGCCGAAACTCCCGGACGTTTCCATTTGCGACACTGAGAAACGCCCTTGGCACGAACACGAAGCTGGCCACATTCATGAAGAAGCCGACGGTGCGTTGTGAAAGATCGACACAAAACGAGAAGACGCCGAGATGGGCCTGAGAGCCAAACATCAAAATGATGTATCGAATGCCGACAAACACGCCGCTCTCGGCCAGATTGCTCAACACAAATCCCCAGCCTGTGGCCAGCGACCCGTCAAGATAGGAAAGGCGGGGCCGCCTCAGATTCATCGGCCCCAGGAAAGCAAATGAAATCAACGCTCCGGCGACATAGCTGAGCGAAAAGGCCGCAAGCGCGGAACCTATTTTCGCATCTCCGACAAGCAGGACTATAGCTCCCGCCTGGTATGCGACAGCCTGGCCAATCGCCGACCAACCATATGCCCACAAACGCAGTTGCGACCTCAGGAGTTCTTGAAGTGCGGTGTGCAAGCCGAATGAAACGATGATGGTTGCGGCGACGGCGTTGCCAAATCCGAACCAGACCAGCACCAATCCGACCGAGACGACACATAACGCCACAATAGACAGGGCGACAAGAATAGACGATACGTACTCTCTACCTAACCCCGCGGCATGCATTTTTGCAGAAACTGGCATTATGGAATAAGTTACGATTCCAAAAACAAGCGTCGAAATAAATGAAACCGTCACAATCGTTGTGCTGAAAATCCCATACTGCCCAGTTTCCAGATGGCTTCCTATATATAGTAAGGTCACTATATTTAGTAGACCAGGCACAATTCGTATGACGATGGACTCCACAAATTCCCACAGGCTGGCTCTTTTCATGGGGTCACCCGTGCGAATGACCTCTTGAGCAAGAATGGGAAACTCAAGGCACCAAAGCTCATGCAGGCAAGGACCGCCTTGCCCAAGAATCGAACCGAGCGATATCGTCCAACCCAGAATGCCCTGACGTAGTTCAAATTCAGCAAAAACATCGGATACGGATTTTGTCGTTGAAGAAGGCGAATTCTTGCGGTCATCCCCTCCGGCAGGTACCGCTTTCGCCCGATATCGACGTTGACACAAACAACGTCGTATTCGATCGCCAATCTGGACCAGAGAAGAGATGTTGGAACACGGCGGAACCGCCCTGCGGGTGGCACGGCAACCCGTTTCAACAAGGCAGTTCTGATGACCTCCTTCTTGTCGCCGACCACACCTTCGTCAGCTCGCATCTTGATCAGGTTTGTACGCTCTGACGGAAACTGGTTTGCTCTCGCATCTGGTTCACTCAGAACCATCGAGAACACAAAACCCGCAAGCTTCTCATCGGCACTTTGCCGGGAGAGACGCTCACAAACCTCAGGCAAACGATCGGCAAAGAGATCGTCGTCGTCATCGAAAATCATGCAATAATCGGCAGTGGCGGAAGCGATCGCCGAGAACATCGCGGCCCCTCTGCCGCCATTGGGGCCAGTTGTGACCACCAATCTGGCATCGCGAGACGCGATTTCCGCAAGCGCTTCGCTCGTCCCGTCGGTCGAACCGTCGACATGGACGCATATTTGCAACGGGCACTTCGCACGCAGCAGCTCCCGAACCAGCGCAGCAACGCGATCCCGCCGATTAAACGTGGGGATGCAAACGCTCAACAGCGCCTGGGACTGCAATGGATTGCAGACTGCCTGTTTGCGAACCGTATCGATTCCATCCCCTCCTGGTTGCGCGGTCATCGAACGGAGCTATCGAGGATCAGCCGGAATCGCCAGGAACAGGCCTATCCCCGCCCAAAATACGCCAGGTACCACTCGACAAACCGCCCAACGCCCTCGGTCACCGTCGTCGTCGGACGGTAGCCCACTGCCTGCTCCAGCGCCGATGTGTCGGCAAAGGTGTCGGGCACGTCGCCGGGCTGCAGCGGCAGCAGCTCGACGATGGCTTTCCTGCCGAGCGCGCTTTCCAGCGCCTCGACATAGGCGGTCAGCTTCACCGGGTTGTTGTTGCCGATGTTGAAGATGCGCCAGGGGGCGCTGCTGGTGGCCGAATCCGGACGGCCGGAGTCCCAGGCGGCATTGCCCGTGGCCGGGCTGTCGCTGGCCCGGACGACGCCTTCGGCGATGTCCTCGACATAGGTGAAGTCGCGCGTGTGGTTGCCGTTATTGAACAGCTTGATCGGCTCGCCGGCAAGGATGTTCTTGGTGAACAGGAAAAGCGCCATGTCCGGGCGCCCCCAGGGGCCATACACGGTGAAGAAGCGAAGCCCGGTCGTTGGCAGCCCGAACAAATGACTGTAGCTGTGCGCCATCAGCTCGTTGGAACGCTTGGTCGCGGCGTAGAACTGCAGCGGATGGTCGGCCGGCCGGTGCTCGGAAAATGGCATGTCGGTGTTGGCGCCGTAGACACTCGATGTGCTGGCGTAGGTCAGGTGCGCGACACCGCTGTTGCGGCACGCTTCCAGCATGTTGGTATACGCGATGATGTTGCTTTCGACATAGGCACGCGGGTTTTCCAAGCTGTAGCGAACCCCGGCCTGGGCGGCGAGATGGATTACCCGGTCGAAGGCGTGGTCGGCAAAACAATCGTCGACAACGCTTCTGTCGGCGAGATTGCCGCGGATGAAATGATAGCCCGCATTGGTCTTGCGGCTCGCCTCTTCCAGCAGCCGCAGCCTCGCCTCCTTGATCTGCGGATCGTAATAGCTGTTGACGTTGTCGATGCCGACAACCTCGTCGCCGCGCTCGAGCAGCCGCTTCGACACGTGATAGCCTATGAACCCGGCAGCGCCGGTAACCAGAACCTTCATCAGAAGCGCCCATCCGTAACATGCCTGGGAAACAGACCCTTGATGTCGTAGATGACGCCCGGGGTCTTGCAAAGTGACTGCAGGCCATAGACGCCCAGCGCACGGAAATGCCTGTGGCCGACGGCCACGATGACGCCGTCATAGGGCTCGTCGGGAATGCCTTCATGCTCGTTACGCCAAAGGCGCGCGCGCATTCCTGCACGTCGACCCAGGGATCCCAGATGTCGATGCCGGCATTGTAGTCCTTGAGTTGGGCAACGATGTCGGCGACCTTGGAATTCCTCAGGTCCGGACAATTTTCCTTGAAGGCCGCGCCCATCACCAGAATCCGGCTGCCGACCACGGGTATCCCCTTGCGCATCATCAGGCGGGGCCGTCTGGTCCGCAGCGTGCTGATCCATGCCGTCATTGATACGGCGGCCGGCAAGAATCACCTCCGGATGATAGCCCAGTTCCTGGGCCTTGTGGGTGAGATAGTAGGGATCGACCCCAATGCAGTGACCGCCGACGAGACCCGGCGTGAAGCGCAGGAAGTTCCATTTGGCGCCGGCGGCCTCCAGCACTTCGGATGTGTCGATGCCCAGCTTGCCGAAGATGAGCGACAGCTCGTTCATCAGCGCGATGTTGAGGTCACTCTGGGTGTTCTCGATGACCTTGGCTGCCCTGATCTCATCGCTGCTGGCTTCCAGCGTATGGTCCTCGCCGCGCTTCAGCGCATCGACCCTCGACTGGTTGATGTCGAACCCGACGACATCCCTGGTGGCGCCGAAGGCGACCGCGAGCGGCAGGCCGACATAGCCAAGTCCGATGATCGCTATTTTCCTGGAGGCGAGATCCATCTGCTTCCTGAGATCGTTGTCCGGATTCATGCTTCGCATTGGCTATCGCGCGCCAAACCCAGTAAGCATTGTTTTCACCGTCTTGAGAGTTATCAAAACGTCAAGCCAAGGCGAAAAGTTCTTTATGTAATAGAAATCATAGTGTAATTTTTCCATAACATCGTCTACGGCAGCCACATGCCCCTGATTTACTTGCGCCCATCCGCTTATACCTGGCCTGACGATATGCCTGTAGCGATAGAACGGCAACTCGGCCTCGTACCATTGCGACAGCACGACAGCTTCCGGTCGCGGTCCGATCCAGCTCATTTCGCCACGTAGGATGTTGATGACCTGCGGCAGTTCGTCGACTCTGAACTTTCGCAGGAGACGCCCAATGCGGGTGATGCGATCGTCGTCGCGCTTGGTGATCGCCTTCTCCTTGTCGCCGCCGGCGCCGGCGTGCTGCCGCATCGAGCGAAACTTGTAGACCGTGCAGATCTTGCCCCGGTAGCCCATGCGGTGCTGCCGAAACAGCACGGGACCCTCGGAATCCAGCCTGATCAGCAGGGCTACGAGCGCCAGAACGGGTGAAAGAACGACGATCAGGGTAAGTGCCGAGACCCAATCGGCTGCCTGCTTGATCTTGAGATAGGCCTGGTTCGGATTGAGCGAGCCGAGCGTGTTTTCGGACAGATGCTCGATCTCGACCCGACCGGTCAATGACTCCCTGACCTGCTTGACATGATATACCGGCGTTCCCGAAAGGGCCCGATCCGCGATGTATCGTTCCCATTCCGCGCCAAGATCGGCACGCAGATCAACGACCACCCCGCTGGCTCTCTCGATGATGGTGTTGGTCGACTTGATCCAGAACCAGTGCACCCCCGGTAGTGTCTTGAGGCGCTCGACATCTCCGCCGGGAACCACGACGAGCCGGTACGGATCGAGACGCCGCGTCAACAGGCTCAGGCCGAAATACCAGAGGGTGGATTGCGTGAAGCTGGCGGCGGCCTGAAACCGGCTGTACTCGAAACGGAAAAAGAAAATGGTCAGGAAAACGGCCCCATAGGACAGGGCAAATGTCGGCAAGATGTAACTGGCCGCGGCCACGCCCGGGAAGTTTCCGATGCGGCGATAGGAGAGGAAACCCGCAAGATGCGCGATCGCCGCGGCGGTCACCGTCATCTGAAGGTTTGCCAAATAGATAAACTCAGGATTGAAGACAATCCTGATAATGGCCGGCGCAAAAATCGCGAATGTCAGCCCGCCAAGCAGCTGAAATCGAATCCTGAACAGGAAATGCCGGCTTCCGACGATCGTTGACGCTGCGACATTCAACGCCTTGCCCCTCCCCCCGAAGTTGCCATGACGGCGACAGGCCAGCGTGATTCTGCATCTGACCTGCCCGTTCGTTCGTTCGTAGAACGAATCGAACGTCTCGCCCCCCGGCGATTTCGACATAGTCGAAGATCAAGGGTTTACGACAGTGCGGTTGCACCAGCAAGCATCTATTTCATATCAATAGTTAGTAGAAGTTTTGATCAACAGCATTGTTTGATGCTTCAGAAAAGCCGCTGTGCGCACAGTGCCGATGCGGGGATGGTGGAGCCAATGACGCTGAGCAGTTTCAGCACTGCTTCGGCGATCGCATCCCTTAGCGATAGCGAGTCGCGCGGGAGCTTGGAAAGATCGATTTCGAGAGGGGGATATTGTGTTCCCGAAGCCGCTGGATCTTGGCGTCGTCGTGACACCTATGGCCCGCGAAGCCTGCAGAGTGCCGATGATCGGCCAGAAGATCGGCCAAATATCTTGGCAAATTCGAAATATATATTTATAATTATGCATTTAGCGGAAACCAAGATCGGCCAACCATGGAAGAAAGCGTACAGCGCATCGAACCGGCACGCCTGACGGATGTTTCCGAAACTATATCGGATGCGCTGGCGGAGCTATCGGCCACCTCGGCCATTTTGGGCCAAAGCCTGCACCCACGTACCGCCGCCAACCTCGCCGATCTGGTACGCATCATGAACACGTACTACAGCAACCTGATCGAGGGCCATGATACGCGCCCGCGCGACATCGAGCGGGCGCTGGCAGGAAATTTCGATCGAGACGAGAACCGCCGCAACTTGCAGCTAGAGGCGGCCGCCCATGTTCGCCTGCAAGCCGAGATCGATCGTATGGCCGCCGAGAAGCGGTTGCCTGAGCCTGCATCCACAGAGTTTCTGCGATGGCTGCATACGGAATTCTACCGCGATGCGGAAGCGCCCATGCTGACTGTCAAGGGGGCCGGCCGTGAATTCGTCATGGCGCCAGGCGAGTGGCGATCGAAGCCAGAACATGACGTCGCCGTCGGCCGGCATGAGCCGCCTTCGAGCAAGCGCGTCGACGATTTCATGCAGCATTTTGCCATGCGCTATCGCTTCGATAGGCTGGGCAAAGCCGGACGGATCCTGGCCATTCCCGCCGCGCATCATCGTTTCAACTTCATTCACCCGTTCCCCGACGGCAACGGCCGCGTCAGCCGTTTGATGAGCCACGCCATGGCCCATGAAGCGGGGATCGCCGCGCATGGGCTGTGGTCGATCTCACGCGGTCTGGCGCGCGGCTTAAAAAGCCGCACGGACTACAAGCGGATGATGGATCATGCCGATATGCCCCGCCAGGGAGATCTCGACGGACGAGGCAACCTCTCCGAGCGTGCACTCGGCGACTTTACGCTATGGTTCATGCAGGTGTGCATCGATCAGGTGAACTTTATGACCGGTTTGTTCGATCTCGACACGCTCGCGACGCGGCTACGTCGCTATGTCGAGCGCAGCGGCCTGAAACCCGAAGCCGGCCGCTTCCTGGAGGAAGCGCTAATGCGCGGCGAATTTGAACGCGGCGAAGCATCCCGTATTAGCGGACTGCCCGAGCGCACGGCGCGTCGCGTGTTCAATGACGTGATCGCGCTCGGTCTGTTGGCGTCGGAAACACCCAAAGGCCCAGTGTCGCTACGCTTCCGGGCCGACGCATTGGATGCGCTGTTTCCGAAGCTGTTTCCGGAAACCTAGATGGGATCACTTGGCTGACACCACGCCCGCCAGTCACTCCGATCCAGCCAGGATTGATTGCTCAAGCCGCTGGCTGCTGCTCGCGTTTCAGCCGCGCTTCAGCAACGTCCACACCGCCGGCACCAGGCTTGCCGCGAGCGCCACCTTGATCAGGTCGCCGACGATGAAGGGCACGACGCCGAACTGCCACGACTTTTCCGGGCCGATCAGCAGCGCCAGCCAGGCGAAGCCCATGGCCATCATGACGACTTCGGCAACCAGCATGGCGTTGAAAAGCTTGATCGGATGGCGGTCCCAGCCGCGATCGGCGGCCCAGCCGACAATTGCCGCCATGACCACGAAGCCGGCGAGATAGCCGCCGGTCGAGCCGAGCATGTAGGCAAGGCCGAGACCTTTTTCCGGAGTGCTCTGGAAGACGGGGAAGCCCATGGCGCCCTCCGCCATGTAGAGCAGCAGGGTGGCGACGCCGAGACGCATGCCAAAGGCGGCGGCGATCAGCAGCACGGCCAGCGTCTGCATCGAAATGTCGACCGGCCCGAGCATCACCTTGGTCTTGGCCGACAGGGTCAGCAGCAGCGTTCCGGCGATGGCCAGGAAAAGCTGCGTTGCCAGCCGCGCCGCGGCATTTTGCGGCAGAGCCAGAGAAACAAGCGGACGCATCGTAGTTGCAATTGCCATGGCATTTCCCCAATCCGGTTGCCGCTATCCGATGTTCGCGGCCTCACGTTCTCCTATATTGGCTTGCGTGTTATGCGGCAATCGGTTTTGCCGTTTTCAGAAACAAGGCACCGCTGCATCCGCCATGGCACTCAAATTCGATACCCGCTTCGACCCCTTTTATGGCCAGGGGGTAAGCGTCGCGCCCGACATCCAGCGCATCACGGCCCGCAACCCGAGCCCCTTCACCTTTCACGGCACCAACAGCTACATCGTTGGCCGCGATACGCTGGCGGTGATCGATCCGGGACCGGATGACGAAGCGCATCTGCGGATCCTGCTCGACGTGATCGCAGGCCGGCCGGTCAGTCATATCTTCGTCAGCCACACGCACCGCGACCACTCCCCGCTGGCGGCCCGGCTGAAAGAGCGCACCGGCGCGCCCGTACTGGCAGAGGGGTCACACAGGCCGGCAAGACCCCTGCATATCGGCGAGACCAATGCGCTCGACGCCAGTGCCGACATGGCTTTCGTCCCCGATATAGCCCTTTCCGACGACGAGGTGGTCGACGGCGACGGCTGGTCGATCAGGACGGTTCTGACCCCGGGCCACACCGCCAATCACGCGACATTCGCACTGGAGGGAACCGGCATCCTGTTTTCTGCCGATCATGTCATGGCCTGGGCAACCTCCATCGTCGCCCCGCCGGATGGGGCGATGGCCGACTATATGGCCTCGCTGGACCGGCTGATCGAACGCGGGGACCGCTTGTTGCTGCCGGGACATGGCGGGCCGGTGACGGCGCCGCGCGCCTTCATGCGCGGATTGAAGACGCACCGCAAAATGCGCGAGCGGGCCATACTGGAGCGTGTCAGAGCGGGCGACCGGACGATCGTGGACATGGTCAAGGCGATCTACAGGGATACCGACCCGCGGCTGCATGGCGCCGCCGGATTGTCGGTGCTTGCCCATCTCGAGGACCTGGTGGCGCGCGGTCTTGTCGGCACCGACGGCGACCCGGCCATAGCCGGTATTTTCGTGCCGGCCGCTTAAAACCTGGGCACGAGTTCATCCGTGCTCTCGTGCGTTAGAAACGGCTGGAGCGCTCTGCCGGTTGGGGCGACTTCAAGCCCTGGCAAGAGCATTCAGGGTTAGCCGGAAGTCGTGCCGCGGTCTCCAGAGCAACCCGCGAGGCCGTCATGGAGAGGCTCGGCAACACGTCTGCCTGCAGCAATTCCTGGCGGTTGCGGTCCATATAGTCATTGAAACCCGCGGTCACGAACGCAAAGGGCACGAAACACGCGCCGATCTCGCGCGACAAGGTAGCCTCAGGGGCGATCGAATGGTTGAGCACATCCGCTCCCATGTTCCGATACGCCAGAGCTTCAGCGGGGGTGGTCAATCGCGGCCCATAGCAATGAGCGGCCACCAACTGCTGTTCGATGCCATGGACCCGGCATTCGGCAGGCCAATGGCGCCGGGCGGTCTCGGCCAGCAATGCCGCGCATCTTGGACATACGATCTGCTTGCCCGAGCAGTCGAAGCTCTGGCGGCCAGGCAGCAGTGAAAACGGGGTCTGCGACAGTTCGATGATATCGGCGCTCACCACCATGTCTCCGGGCTGGATCGCCTTGTTGACGGCGCCAACGGTCGAACAAGCGAGGACTTGCCGTACACCCGCGCTCATCAACACCCAGAACGCGCGGCGATGGCAGGAATGGTCGATATGGTCTCGGGGATTGCCGTGCGAATACATGCACAATGCACGTTTGGTTTTACCTTCGGCTGTAATCGACGCATCGAACTCGAGAAGCTTCCAGTTGTCGGAGCGACCGAAAGGCGTTTCAAAACTCATGTCGCGCCGCAAGGTGCGCACACCCTCGAATTCGACATCTTCCGGGAAGGCAAGTCCCCAGTTGGCCGACCCGGTGATGATGGCCAACCCTACCTGAGGGATGTCCGTCGAATAATCCGTCAGATCGTCGGCTGCATGGTAATTGGTGGGCATGTTTCCAGTCTCGGTCAGGATTTTTGGCGAAGGGTCACAATCAGGACCACGGCCACGACGATGACGGTCCACAATGTCGAGATCGCCGCAATGGTCGGATCGATCTGATCGCGCAGCGACAGGAACATAAGCTTCGGCATCGTGCTGTTGCGACCACTTGCGATGAAGATCGAAATCACAGACTCGTCGAGCGAAGTCAGGAACGCCATCAATGTCGCTGACAGCAAGCTGATCCGAAGTTGCGGAACGATGATTCCGCCAATGGACCTGGCCCAGTTTGCACCGAGGCTGCGTGCCGCCTGAACCTGGTTCCAGTCAAAGCGGGCGAGAGCGGGTAGCAACACAATGCAGGCGACTGGAACGGCCAGCACCACATGTCCGACCAGCACACCGAATAGCGTTCCGATCAGATGTTGTGCGGCCAACACAAAGAAGAGACCGATCGCAAGCAGGATACCTGGGGTGATCGAGGGGGTCAGCAGGACGCTCTGGATGGCCGCAGCGGTCTTTCCGCCCAGCCGATTCATTGAAATGCAGGCGAGCAGCGCGAAAGGCACCGCGATCAACGCCGTCAACGTCCCAAGAATCAAACTCGTTCTCAGCGCGGCCATCCACGTTGCCGAGCCGAAAAAGTTCTCGTACCAGCGCAACGAGTAGGCGTGCGGCGGAAACTCGAGGAGATTCGACGCCGAGAAGGAAAGCGGCACCACCACGAGCGTCGGTAGCATCAGAAATGCCATGACAAGAGCGGCAAAGCTCCAGAGCAAAATGCGGGCGAGCCTGTTTTGCGGATAAGCTTCAAGCATGGGAGGCTTCCACGGTGTTCCGGGCCACCAGACGGCGTGCCGCCAGCAACATCACGCCGATCAGCGCCATAAGAACGAGGAGCAGAATGCCCAGGACGCTTGCCGACCCCCAGTCCTGAAAGGTCGATAGTGTACGCTCGATCCGGGTAGAGAGCGGATTTACCTTGCCGCCGCCAAGCACCGCCGGCGTGATGAAAAAACCTATGGCGTAGATGAGGACGATGATCGAACCCGAGAAGATGCCGCCCGCCGAAAGCGGCATAATGACTGTGCGGATGACCTGCCTGAGAGTGGCCCCCATGCTCGCAGCCGCGCGAATGAGATTTGGGTCGATATCGCGCATCGCAGCATAAACAGGCAGCAGAAAAAGTGGCAGCATATAGTGCACCATGCCGATGAGCGTTCCCGTGAAGTTGTAGACCAGTGGCAATGGCTCCGCTGTCAGGCCTGAACCGGTCAAAGCCGCGTTGATCAGGCCGTCGCGCCGCAAGAGTGCGAGCCAGCCATAGGTGCGCACGAGGATCGAGGT
This sequence comes from Mesorhizobium sp. M0621, assembly GCF_040320745.1. Taxonomy (NCBI): domain Bacteria; kingdom Pseudomonadati; phylum Pseudomonadota; class Alphaproteobacteria; order Hyphomicrobiales; family Phyllobacteriaceae; genus Mesorhizobium; species Mesorhizobium sp. M0621. The sequence continues at coordinate 28,611 of NZ_JAMYQF010000049.1, forward strand.
CCATAATGGCAGCATGACGAATGCCATCAGCACGTTGGCCAGCCTTGGTCTGACGCTGGCCAGAGCCAGCGCTAGAGGAGTGCCGAGAACAACGCAGGCCGCCAGCGTACCCAAGGATAGTTCGAGGGTCGTGACGAGCGCCGACCACGTCAGTCCGCTCGAAAGGACCTTCTCGTAGTTGCCGACGGTGTACTCACCCCCGGTGGTCAGGAAGGATTGCCGGATGATCCAAAGGATGGGCAGTATCGCCGCCAGTCCAACGATGAACAGCGCCGGGAGCGAAAGTGAAAGAAAAAACCGCCGCTCGCGCCGCGCGTCCGCCGCGAGCGCCGGGTCCCGGACGACGGTCACGCCATCGCTCCCGGTATCGCGTGAACCTTCGCTGCCGGTGCATATGCGGTCATCCGCTGACCGGCGGCAAGCTCGGCGCAGCCGCCGGCCAGGGCTGCCGGAATGCAGACAAGAACCTCTTGCCCGCCGTCAAGTGCCAGCGTCAAAAGCCAGTTCTCGCCGCGGAACGCTTTGGCGCGCAGTATTCCTTCGAGAGCCACTCCGTCTCCCCCGACGAGCTTCGCATCAAGATGGAAGCTTTCGGCGCGGATCATCAGGGTTTCGCGTGATGCTTCGGCGCCGTCTATTCTGCGCAGCGAGCCTGGGGCCACAATGTTGGCCTCGCCCATGAACTCCGCGACAAAGCGGGTCGATGGACGATCATAGATCCGCTGCGGCGTGTCGATCTGCTGGATGCGGCCGGAATTCATCACCGCGACCCGGTCTGACATAATCAGCGCTTCGCGCTGGTCGTGGGTTACATAGATCGTGGTGATCCGTAGATGATCATGCAGACGCCGGATCTCGTACTGCATGGTTTCGCGCAGGTTCTTGTCGAGCGCCGACAGCGGCTCGTCCATCAGCATCACGCGCGGTTCGAAGACGATCGCCCGCGCCAACGCTACGCGCTGGCGCTGGCCGCCGGACAATGCGGCAATGTTGCGCTCCGCCAAACCATCCAGCTTCACGCGGGCCAAGGTGTCGAGCGCCCGCTGGCGGGCCTCGGCTTTCGGCACCTTGCGCAGCACCAACGGATACTCGACATTCGCCAGGACGTTCATGTGGGGGAACAAGGCGTAGTTCTGGAATACTATGCCGATGTCCCGCTTGTTGGGGGCCACGCGAGTGATGTCCCGATCGTCCAACAAGAGTTTACCGGAATCGGGCCGGACAAAACCGGCCAAAGCCATGAGCAGCGTGGTCTTGCCCGATCCCGACGGCCCCAGCAGCGTGAGGAATTCGCCAGCCCGTATGTCGAGCGAGACATCGTCCAGCGCGACGTAAGACCCATAGGTCTTGCGCACGCTGTCGATGGTGATCGGGAGCGACTTCATCATGTGCTCAAGCCTTAGAGCTGAGACTCAGCGGGCCATCATCTCATCAAAGGCTTTTTGGGCAGCCTCGCCATTCTTGACCCACCAGTCCGCACTCGAAAACACCGAAGTGCCAGCATTTTCAGGCGCGGTCGCCAGGGTCTTGAGACGGTCTTCGGGGATAAGGCCACCCTCATAGCCAGCAGGATTGACCGGGCCATAGGCTATGAAGTCGGTCAGCTTCGCCACGCGCGCGGGCTGTGTCATCGCCGCGATGAGCTTCATAGCTGCTTCCTTGTTCGGCGCCCCCTTCGGCACCGCAAGACAGTCGGTGCCAATGACCGATCCCTTGAATGTGTAGTCAGCTGCGCCGCCATCCGCTTTCACGGTTTGGGCCCGCCCGTTCCAGGTAACGACCAAATCCGCCTCACCATCTTTCAGCAACTGCGCCGACTGCGCTCCCGAGGTCCACCACACGGCGACATTTGGTTTGATTGCTTCAAGCCGCTTGATGGCGCGATCCAGACCCTCCGGCGTGCTGAGAACGGGATAGACGTCCGCCGGTGCTACGCCATCGGAGAGCAGCGCGATCTCAATCGAGTCTTGGGCATTGGCACGCAGCGCACGACGGCCGGGAAATTTGGCAACGTCCCAGAACTCCGCCCATGTCTTCGGCGGGTTCTCGCCATAGGTCTTGGTGTTCCACGACAAGACGGTGCCATAGGAGTCGAACGGATAGCAGTAGTCGGACTTTGCGCCGTCCGGCACGGCCTTTGGGTCGATGATCTTGTAGTCGAGCGGCTCCAGCAGCGATTGTGCGGCGGCCTGCGCGCCTTCCGGTGAGCCCAGGTGAATGACGTCGGTTGTGACCGCACCCGAGGTGACCTGCATCTTCAGGGCGGCCAGGCCGTCGCTTAGGGTCTCCTCGCGGACATCATAGCCAAGCTCTTTTGCAGCAGGGGCCCACATGGCCTCCTTCATGGCGGTGCCATAGTCGCCACCCGCGGTCGTGATGGTGACTGATTGGGCATAGACCGGCACGGCGGTCGAGATAGCCAATGCCGTCAAGGAAATGCGTAGCCAGGACATAGGTTCTCCTCCTTGGGATTTGTCAAGATGCGCTTAAAATAGCCATTTCTTTGTAATCGTAACGTTACGATTACATCCAAGCGTGCCAGTGTCAAGCTGCTTTAGCGAGAGCTTGGATTGACCGTGAGGTGGAATCCGGTAACGTGTGACGGTCAGCAAGATCAGCCGGCGCTTTCACAAACGAGGTCGGGCGAGGTGGCCAATCTAAAACAGATCGCGGCGGAACTTTCCCTTTCGGTGACCACGGTGTCACGCGCTCTGAAGGATGGGCCGGAAGTTCATCCCGCCACCATCGCTCGCGTCAAGGAGGCGGCGAAGCGGGTCAGCTATGTGCCAAATCATCATGGCCGCGCGCTCAAAACTGGCCGCACGCTGACGATGACGGCCGTATACCCGATGGAGACACAAGACCATCTGTCCGATCTGTTGAAGCTTCCCTTGATCGAAGGCATGACGCTGGCGGCGCGGCAAGCGGGTTATAGTCTGTCCATCTATTCCACCACGCCCGATGACGATCCGGTCGAGAGTGTGCAGCGACAGCTTCAGGCGGGCAGCACAGACGGACTGATTATCACGCGCATGGTCTCGGGTGATCCGCGCGTTAAGCTATTGCTGGATAAAGGCATGCCATTCGTCGCGTTTGGAAGAACTGACCTAGACACAGCATATCCTTATGTCGACATCGACAATGAACAGATTGCCTACGAGGCGACCCGGCGGCTCATGGACAAGGGCTGCCGACGCATTGCGCTGCAACTTCTCGTTCCGGGGGACCAGGCGAGTGCCATGCGTCTTTCCGGGTATGGAAGGGCAATGGCCGAGGCTGGTATTCCGATCGACCAGTCGCTGATCGGTCATGGAATGTTCACCATGGAATCGAGCGCAGCCTGGTTCGATCGCATGCTGGCCTGGTCAGATCCGCCGACGGGCTTGGCATGCGCCAACGAACTGGGCCTTCTGGGAGCACTACACGCTCTTGGCAGAAGAGGTCTCGCGCCAGGGAGTGACATCCACATTGTCACTCGGGACAGCACGCGGCTATCGCGCTTCCTGCCTGCGAAGATCGGCGTTCATTTCGTGGACATAGCGGGTGTCGGACGCAAACTTGTCGAAGTCCTGGAGAGCCGGATCGTCAATCCCCTCGGGCCGGTGGAGACAGTCTTGTTCAAAGGTGAGTTCGACCCTGGCGAATAGTCGGCCGCAGACTCGAGTTGCATCTCCACGGCGACAGGCGTTCTGAACCATCACTCGGCCGGCGCCGCGCCAACCTGACCGGCGACTTCCTGGTCGAGTTCGGCGAGGAAATCGACGATACGCGCGGCGTTGTCGCCGAGGTCGAAGCGGCCGTATCGCGAAGCTGACCGCATATCGACGATGACGGTATCGCCATCGTCGGTCACGCGGATCGCCACATCGGCGGGAAGACCGATCACGAACCCCTTGGCGACTGCGGTAATGGTCACGTCACTTTGCCCGGCGAGGTCAGGATAGGGTTCGGACAGGTCCCAATCGCGCCGGTCGAGCACGGTTTCGACGGCATTGACGACAGTCTCGAACGGCAAGTCGTAGCTGCGTGCGCTGACCAGCGGATAGCTATCGGTCTGCAGCCGCTGTTCGCCAGGCGTCGACGGGGAGAGCACGTTCATCTCCTTCGTCCGGTCACTTACGTCGAGCGCCGGCGGCTCGTCGAAATCGGTCGAGATATCCCTGAGCGGCGGATAGATTGTCGCCCAGTAGGCGGCAACGCCAAAAGGTGCGAGCACCAGCAACGCCAGGAGGGCGCCGACTGTCAGGTCGCGACCGCCGCGGTCGCCGAAGTTCCACAGCCGCGAAAAGGCAAATCCGGCAAACAACAGCGCCAGGGCCGCCAGCAGAGCGACAATACCCAGCACCCACAGGAAAGCCGGTGTTTCGACGAGGTCGAAGCGATGGCCTACGAAAGCGGTCAGCAGCAGCACCGCCGAAAAAGCGGCCGTGCGCCGCGACCAGCCGGCCGCCCTCGACGTTTGCCGTTCAGGAATACTTGCCATCGATTGCCGCACCACCCCAACCCGAACGGAGACTTAGAACCTTTTTGCAATGGCATGAAGCCGAAACACGCAACATCCCATCAATCCGTAGGCAAGCGATAATCCTTGAACTGCTGGCGCAAGCTGATCTTCTGGATCTTGCCGGTGGCGGTGTGCGGAATTTCGCCGACGAAGGCGACATCGTCCGGCATCCACCATTTGGCCACCTTGCCATCCATGAAGTCGAGAATATCAGCCTTGGTCGGCTCCTTGCCCGGCTTGCGGACGACGACCAGCAATGGCCGCTCGCCCCATTTCGAATGAGGGACGCCGATGGCTGCGGCCTCAGCGACATCGGGGTGGCCGACAGCCAGATTCTCGAGGTCGATGGTCGAAATCCATTCGCCGCCGGACTTGATGACGTCCTTGGCGCGATCGGTGATCTGCATGTAGCCGCCGGCATCGATGTGAGCGACGTCGCCCGTGTCGAACCAGCCATCCTCGTCGAACTGTTCCGGGCCAGCACCGCCATAATAGGCGCGGGCAACGGCCGGTCCACGCACTTTCAGGCGGCCAAATGTCTTGCCATCCCAGGGCTGCTCCTTGTTGTCGTCGTCGGTCACCTTCATTTCGACGCCGAAGGGCGGATAGCCCTGTTTCTGCTGGACATCGAGTCGGGCTTCCCCCTGAAGCCCGACATAGTCCGGTTTCAAGGTGCACAGCGTGCCGAGCGGCGACATTTCGGTCATGCCCCAGGCATGGATGACCTGAACGTCATAGTTCTGCTGAAACTTCGTCATGATCGCGCGCGGGCAGGACGAGCCGCCGATCACGACCTTGTTGAGATAGGGAAGCTTCTTCCCGGTCTCCTCCAGATGCTGCAGCAGCATCATCCAGACGGTCGGCACGGCGGCGCTGAAGGTCACCTTCTCGCTGTCGAGCAGTTCATAGATCGAGGCGCCGTCCATCTTGCAGCCAGGCATGACCAGCTTGGCGCCGATCATCGGCCCGCTCTGGCCAAGACCCCATGCATTGGCGTGGAACATCGGCACGACCGGCAAGATCGTATCGCGCGACGACAGACCCATGGCGTCGGGCATGGCGGCGATCATGGCGTGCAGCACGTTTGAACGGTGGCTGTAGACGACGCCTTTGGGATCACCCGTCGTGCCCGACGTGTAGCACATGCCGGCCGCGGTGCCTTCGTCGAAGGTTTTCCAGGCGAAGTCGCCATCCGCCTCGTCAAGCCAGTCCTCGTAGGCGACCACATTCGGCAAGGTCGTCTGCGGCATGTGCGCCTTGTCGGTCAGCACGATCACCTGTTTCAGCGATTTAACGGCACCGGCGATCTTCTCCAGCAGTGGCATGAAGGTCAGGTCGACGAAGACAGCCTTGTCCTCGGCGTGGTTCATGATCCAGACGATCTGCTCGGGAAACAGCCGCGGATTGAGCGTGTGGTAGATGGCGCCGATGCCCATGATGCCATACCAGGCCTCGATGTGGCGCGCGGTGTTCCAGGCCAGCGTGGCGATGCGGTCGCCCAAGCGATAGCCGTCACGCTCCAGCCGCTGGGCGACCTTCAGGGCGCGACGATGGATGTCGGCATAGGTGGTGCGCACGATTGGCCCCTCGATCGAGCGCGACACGATCTCGCGCACGCCATGCTGCCGCTCGGCATTGTCGATGAGCTTGTGGCAAAGCAGCGGCCATTCCTGCATCAGTCCCAGCATTTGGTTCCTCCCTCACGCTTTTGCGTTGTGCTTTTTGTGCCATTGTGGAGCGAACCGCCGGATTGTCCAGCCGCCAGCGCAGCCGAGCGCTGCATTGGTGGAAAACCGCCACAATCCGGCCATCGTCGGCGTTAAGCTTCGTTAACGGGCAAGGGGCGATTGGCGACTGAAAGAGGTTCGCATGGACGCGCAGCTCGACGACAAAGCCCTTGAGAGTACGCTTGCCGAAGGTCTGGCCGATCTGGTGCCGGATGCAAAGACTGTTTCCGAAGACGAATTTGTTGAAGTTGTCGGCGGCGCGCTCGAAGCGGTCGGCGGCACGCTGCTGTTCAAGATGTGCGTCCAGAACCAGGGCGAAGGCCAGCATGTCGCGGCCGCATCCGTCGGCGACGGTGGCAATCGCCAGTTCCTGCTGCTCACCTTGCCGACCGGCGGCGGCCCATTGAAGGTCGAAACCGCGTCGAGAAGCAGCAACCCGGTGGCCGGCATCGCAGCCGCCTATGCCGGTCTCATGGACGTGTTCAAGGCTGCCGCCTGACCGCTGGCGGCAGGTGTTTCTATTAGCTTCGGAGGCGCGATCTGTCATTGTCGGCCTCGGTAAGGCCTTGCGTGCTGGATGGCGACAGCAGACCTTGCACAACGCCCTTGCGCGACACACTTAAAGTCGACGCAAGGATACCCCGCATGGATCAGATCGCCAACCCCTCCCCCGGTTTTCAACGCAATCCCGACAAGGTTATCACCATCGAGCCCTACGCCGGCACCGTCACCGTGCGCGCCGGGGACGTGGTCATCGCTTCATCAGCGAAGGCCAAGGTGCTGACCGAGGCCCCCTATCCCGCGGCCTTCTACATTCCGTTCGCCGACATCGATTTCGGCAAGCTCAGCAGCACCGAACACTCGACCCATTGCCCCTACAAGGGCGATGCAAGCTATTGGAGCGTGCTGCCTGCCGGCGAAACCGGCCAGAACGCAATGTGGGCCTACGAGCGTCCTTTCGACGAAATGGCTGAGATCCGCAACCACGGCGCGTTCTATGCCAGCAAGGTCACGATCGAAGCCAAACCGGACTGACCGACTTTCGAACCCAGGCGAACTCGGCGTGAGGTGCGTTGAGATTCAGGTCAGGCCGAGGCGAGAATGGTGGGTTCCGAGAACCGGAACGGAGCGGACTTTTGGTCCGTGAGTACCGGAAGCGCAGGAAACCGACATTCGCAGGCCGGCGTCACCTGAATATCAATGCACCGTCAGTCTGTGGTGCCGTGATCGCCAAGGCCATCGGCATCGGCATCGTCGAGCCGCACAAAGGTCAGGCCCTTGGCCTTGAGCGCCAGGAGCCCCTGCACCACGCCTTCGCCGGCGGCATGGGTCGGCTGGTTGATGTGCGAGATAATCACGTCACCGTCCTTGGCCGCCGCAATGCGCCGCGCTGTCTCCTTGGCGCCAAGCAATGAGCCGCCGTCGCCGTTTACCGAGAATCCCGCGATCTTGAAGCCAAGCTTGCGGATCATGGCGATTGCCGACGGGCTGTATTCGGCGGTCGCGCCACGAAACCATTTCGGCGCCGGCTCGCCGGTCCCGGCAAGAGCGGCGGCACCCGATTCGACCTCGGCCAGCACCGCGTTGGGGCTGCCGGCGCTGCGGATGCCGTAGATTTTCTGCGGCGTGTCGACCGCCGGGATATGATGGCCACCGTGATTTTCCAGCTCGAACAGATCGGGATGCGCCCGCATGATCTCGACGGCGGCGGCGTTTCGCTTCAGCCAGATCCCGGTCACAAAAATGGTGGCGGGGATCTTGTTTTCCACCAGCGCCGAAAGGATCCGGTTGTCGGTCTGCCCACCGCAGGCATCGAGCGTGAGCGCAACGCGGCCGGCTCCGCTCGCCTCCGGCCTGATATGCAGCGTGGGCTCGATGAGCGGCGCGGCATGACCGGCGGATACCATGGCCAACGCCATGGCGATCACGCAGAGATTTTTGTGCAGCAGGCGCATCAAACCGAATTCCTGACGGTCGTTTCAAGCAGGCATCCCAAGACCCGCATGAAGGCGGAAATCGGGATGGTGGATAGCAGAAAAGCGCGCGGCGCGACAATTTGACCGTTCGTGTGGTGAACAGGCCATTCCGCGATAGCGGTTGTCCGCGCGACCATGATGTCAGATGGCGCGTCCCAGCTTCATTTCGGTGCGCGGAAGAACCTCGCGTACCGCGTCGACCACAGGCTTGACCTCCAGACCCCAGACGCAGCAGGCCCTGCTGGGATCCGGCGCGCGGCAGAGATCCTTGGCAAGGCAGTTGCAAGGCATCGGCGGCTGGAGCGAGATGCTGGGCACGCCGACAGGACCCCAACGCGACGGATGCGTCAAACCGAACAGCCCGACAACCGGGGTTCCGGTAGCAGCGGCCATGTGCATCGGGCCGCTCTCGTTGCCGAGAAACAGCCGGGCTTGCTTCAGCACCGCCAGCAGACTTTCGAGCGACAGGTCCCCGACGAGATTGACGACCGACGGCGCGGTCCTGGCGACGATACGTTCGGCAATCTCCCGCTCGTCCGGACCGCCCACCAGGACGACATCCAGACCGGTTTCGCCCATTATCTCGCCGATCGCCGCGGCAAACCGCTCCGGCTGCCAACGTCGCCCCTCGAAGCTTGCACCCGCATGCACGGCGATGAAAGCGTTTGGCCGCAGGTGGTGCTTGCCCAGCAGCGCCAATGCTTTCGCCGTCTCCAGCGGCAGCGGCTGAAGGCTCGGAATCACCTTGCGGAGTTCGATGCCGAGCGCTTCGAGCGGCGAGAGGTAGCGGTACAGAAAATGCTGGCCATCAAAGCCGTAGGGCTTGGAAAAAACGTTGGCAGGCTGGCGCTCCAGCATACGCAAGGGTCTTTCGGAAGGATTGTAGCCGACGCGGGTCCTTGCGTTGACGAACCCGTTGATGAGCCGCGACGTCTTCGAATCGGCCAGATCGATCGTCAGGTCGAAGCGGAAGCGGCGCAGCGCCCGCACCGTGGCGTAAAGCTCTTTGCCACGTTCCAGCGGGGTGCCGCGCATGCGGGCGCGGCTGAACGTGACCACTTCGGATGCGATGCCATGAGCGATCACGAAGCTCTCGAAGCGAGCCTCGCACAGAAACACAAGCCTAGCATCGGGGAATTCAAGCCGCAGGTTTTCGGACAGCACCGAGGCGAGGACGAGATCTCCGATGAACTTCGTTTGAATGACCAGGATAGAGCGAAACGGCGCTGGTGAGGTCTGCAACATCTGCTTCCGGGACAATTGGCTGGGTATCTGCAAATTGAGCGCGAACAGTGTCGAAATTATGCAATGCCGCCAGCACGTTCGCGTGAATTGGCTTACAAAACCGTAAGCTCGATCTGAACGGATCCTAGCCGCGGCCTGCCTTTGCGACCAGCACCGCCGCCTGTGCGGCAGCCAGCCTGGCGATCGGTACGCGATAGGGCGAGCAGGACACGTAGTCGAGGCCGACCTCTTCGCAAAAGCGGATCGAGGCCGGGTCGCCGCCATGTTCGCCGCAGATGCCGAGCTTGATGTCGGGCCGCGTCGCCTTGCCTTTTTCGGCAGCCATGCGCACCAGTTCGCCGACGCCGTCGATGTCGAGCGAGACGAACGGATCCTGGTCGATAATGCCTTTCTGGCGGTAGGTCTCGAGGAACGACGCCGCATCGTCGCGCGAAATGCCGAACGTCGTCTGGGTCAGGTCGTTGGTGCCGAAGGAGAAGAACTCGGCTGACTCGGCGATGACATGGGCGCGGATCGCCGCGCGCGGCAGTTCGATCATGGTGCCGGTGAGATAGTCGATCTTGACGCCGGTTTCCTCCATGACGCTCTTGGCGACGGCATCTATGCGCGCCTTGACGTAGTCGAGTTCTTTCACCAGGCCGACAAGCGGCACCATGATTTCGGGCACCACAAGTGCACCGGCCTTCTTGCCGGCCTCGACGGCCGCCTCGAAAATGGCACGCGCCTGCATCTCGGCGATTTCGGGATAGGAGACGGCCAAGCGGCAGCCGCGATGGCCGAGCATCGGGTTGAACTCGTGCAGCGCCTCGGTCCGCTGCCTGAGCTTGTCCGGCGACACCTTCATGGCGGCGGCAACCTCGGCCACCTCCTCCTCGGTCTTGGGCAGGAATTCGTGCAGCGGCGGATCGAGCAAGCGGATCGTCACCGGCAGGCCGGCCATGATCTCGAACAGTTCGAGAAAATCCGACCGCTGCATCGGCAAAAGCTTGGCGAGCGCCGTGCGCCTGTCCTTTTCGGTGTCGGCCAGGATCATCTCGCGCATGGCGACGATGCGGTCGCCATCGAAGAACATGTGCTCGGTGCGGCAAAGGCCGATGCCTTCGGCGCCGAAGGAGCGCGCCATGCGCGCATCGAGCGGCGTTTCGGCATTGGTGCGCACCTTCATGCGGCGTACCGCGTCCGCCCACTCCATGATGGCGGCGAAATCACCGGAAAGTTCGGGCTGCAGCATCGCCACGGCGCCCTTCAGCACCTGGCCATTGCCGCCGTCGATGGTGACGATGTCGCCCTTGCGGAAGGTCGAGCCCATCGCCATCAGCGTGCCGGCCTTGTAGTCGACGCGCAGCGAGCCGGCGCCCGACACGCAAGGCTTGCCCATACCGCGCGCCACCACCGCGGCGTGGCTGGTCATGCCGCCGCGCGTGGTCAGAATGCCTTCCGCCGCATGCATGCCGTGAATGTCCTCGGGGCTGGTTTCGATGCGCACCAGGATCGCCTTGCGGCCTTGCGTCTTCAACTCCTCGGCGTCAGCAGAGGAAAAGACGATCTCGCCGGTGGCGGCACCGGGCGACGCCGGCAATCCGATGCCGATGACGTCGCGCGCGGCTTTCGGATCGATGGTCGGATGCAGCAGCTGGTCGAGCGAGGCCGGGTCGATGCGGGCGACGGCTTCCTCTTTCGTGATCAGCCTATCCCGCGCCATCTCGACGGCGATTTTCAACGCCGCCTTGGCGGTGCGCTTGCCGGAGCGGGTCTGCAGCATCCACAACTTGCCGCGCTCGATGGTGAATTCGAGATCCTGCATGTCGCGATAGTGCTTTTCCAGGCTGTCGGAGATGGTGACGAAAGACTGGAATGCGTCCGGCATCAGCTTCTGCAGCGATGGCTTGTCCGAGCCCGCCGCAATGCGCGCCGCCTCGGTGATGTTCTGCGGCGTGCGGATGCCGGCGACGACGTCCTCGCCCTGCGCGTTCACCAGGAACTCGCCATAGAGCATCTTTTCACCGGTAGACGGGTTGCGGGTGAAGGCCACGCCGGTGGCTGACGTCTCGCCCATATTGCCGAACACCATGGCCTGGACGTTGACCGCCGTGCCCCAGCTTTCGGGAATGTCGTGCAGGCGCCGGTAGGTGATGGCGCGATTGTTCATCCAGCTCGAAAACACGGCGCCGATCGCGCCCCATAGCTGCTCGTGCGGATCCTGTGGAAACGGCTTGCCGAGTTCTTCCTCGACCTTGGCCTTGTAGAGCGCGATGACACCTTGCCATTCGAGCGCCGTCAGTTCGGTGTCGAGTTCATGGCCGAGCCCGCCCTTCTGGTCCTCCAGGATTTCCTCGAACACCTCATGGTCGAGGCCCATGACGACGTCGGAATACATCTGGATGAAGCGGCGGTAGCTGTCATAGGCAAAGCGCGCATCGCCGGAATCGGCGGCCAGCGCCTCGACCGTCTCGTCGTTCAGCCCGAGATTGAGCACGGTGTCCATCATGCCAGGCATCGAGGCGCGGGCCCCCGAACGTACCGACACCAAAAGCAGTTTCGACGGGTCGCCGAACCGGCGGCCGGTCAAATGTCCGATGTGATCGAGCGCAACCGCGACATCGGCTTCCAACTCCGCCGGATAGGTCCTGCCATTGGCATAATAGGCGTTGCAGACCTCTGTGGTGATGGTGAAGCCCGGCGGCACCGGCAGGCCCAGGCTGCACATCTCGGCCAGGTTGGCGCCCTTGCCGCCCAGCAGATTCCTGTCGCCGGCACGGCCTTCCGCCGCACCATCGCCAAAGGTGAAAACCCATTTGGTCATGCTTTGCTCTCCGGTTGCAGGAGATTGGAAAGATTGGCGAAATGGAAAGTTCCGCCCGTGTCCGACTTTGGAGCGATATGATGCTGCAGTGCGAAAGGCAAGCGTCGGCGAAGCCGTGCGGCCGCTACAATCGATTAAGCAAAAGCCCGGTCCGAGGATCAGTCAAAAAGACTTGCCATTCCTAGGCTTTTCCTGCAAGAACATAAAGGGAACAAACAGGTGATTCATGAAACTGTCCGGAAAACTCGACTATCTGGAAATGCCGGCGACCGGTGGAACGCTGGACCGGCTCAAGGCCTTCTACAGCAATGCCTTTGCCTGGTCGTTCACCGACTATGGACCGACCTATTCGGCTTTTTCCGAAGGCCTGGACGGTGGCTTCCAGGCCGACGCCGGGGAAGCGCCAGCCAAGCCGCTACCCGTGCTTTACAGCAAGGATCTGGAAGATGCGCTCGGTGCCGTCGAGAGCGCCGGCGGCACGATCGTCAAGCCGATCTTTTCATTCCCCGGCGGCCGGCGCTTCCACTTTGTCGATCCGGCCGGCAACGAGATTGCTGTGTGGTCCGAGTAGCCACCCATGTCGTCCGGCGGCGCTGCTTTGCCTGACCAAATTTGATCGTTCTGACTGCCGCTCATAAGGATTGTGCTTTTCGGCTGCTCTGCTAATAACGCGCCGCACAAGCGACTCTGACGGCAATTGGGGCGTCGCCAAGTGGTAAGGCATCGGTTTTTGGTACCGACATTCCCAGGTTCGAATCCTGGCGCCCCAGCCAAACTGGACTCCTTGTCGATAAAGCTGTCTGCTGTGCACCCATTGCTGCGCCGGCTACGACCGTTTCCGCAAGTAGATCAAACGGTTGCCTGAAGACCGGATAAACCTCGCCTTGACTCCATTGGCAGTTCGACAGCACGAGATTCAAGAGCCGTTTTTTCTCGTGCGCGGGCTGTTTCGCAAACAGTCGGCTGGCTTTGCGTGCCAGTTCCAACAGCCGGATGCCGTCCTCCATGTACGATTCCTCGGCGCCACCATGACGCTCTATCTCGCGAAGCAGCCGCGTCTGTTCGGTCCGCCACTGTGCTGACATCCGATCGTAGAAGGCGTTGTCGATGCGGCCATCGAGCTTGTCGAGATACATGGCGTGCAGCCGATCCTCGAGCCGCTTGTACTCGACCTGGCATCGATGGATCGCCTGTTCATGCTCGCGGCGCTCGTCGGCATGGCTGGCCAAGAGGGCTGCCTTTACCCATTCCAGTATCTCTTCGTCGAAATGCAACCGGTCAAGCAGGTTGGCGAATGTCTGGTCGAGCACTTCCTCGCGGACATATTTGCGGCGGCAATCACCGTATCCACCCCGACCTTTGTTGGTATGCCCCGTGCAGTGATAGTAGACGTATTTGCCCTTCTTGATCTCCGCCACGATGGCGCAGCCGCATTCGGTGCAGGTCATCAGGCCGGTGAAGGCGAACTCGTTTCCCATCGGGTGGGTCGGCACCGAATTGCGGCCCGTCAGGACGCCCTGAACCCGCTCCCATAGTTCGATCGATACGAGAGGTTCGTGCTTGCCCTGGTGCAATTTGTCGTTCCACTTGAACAGTCCCGTATAGAGGCGGTTGCGCAGGATCATATGTACGGTGCTGACCGGAACCGGGATGCCGCTCTTAGGGTAGATCAGCCCATCGCCATGGGCTGCCTTAGCCAGGGTCTTGAGCGAATACTGGCCGGTTGCGTAGCGCTCGAACAGCTGTGTGACGACTGGAGCCAGTTCAGGATGCGGCTCAATAACCTTTCTGCCATCCTTCCCCGTGGTGTTGACATAGCCCAGCGGAGCCTTTGTCGGCCATATGCCCTGCTCCGCCTTCTCCATCTGCCCCTTGCGGGCTTCTTCCGACAGGTTGTCGATGTAGTTCTTGGCCATCAAGACCTTGATGCCGTGCATGAATTTTTCAGACGAGCGCGAGTCTCGCGACAGCGTCACACCTTCTTTCGCAAGGTGGATTTCCACATCCAGTTCATCGAGAGTCACCCAGTCCTTCAGGTTGCGATAAAGGCGGTCGGTCTTCTCGACCAGGACGCTTCGAATGCCGGGATGCTTTCGCAGATACTTTACCATTTCGGTGAAGTTGGTCCGGCCAGTGGTCTTGGCCGTCTCGACGTCGATAAACTCCTGCACGATGTCGAACCGCTGTTGCTGGGCGTAGTCGCGCAGCAGCTTGCATTGCGCCGGGATGGAAAAGCCTTCCTTCTCCTGCTCCTTGGAGGAGACGCGCGCGTAAAGCAGCGCCTTTACAAAGCCTGCTGGCTTGGCGATCCGTCCAGGTCGCTGGTTCATCTGGGGTGCCCCTCGTTCATCGCACGGTCGCACAACGAAGGCTATCACGTGAGCATCAAGCGTCAGCTATTTGCCCCGGTCAATCCGTTCCCATTCGGCAAGGAGGCGGAAGAAGCCGCCGATATTGTCGACGATTTGCCGTGCGTCCTCCGTTGATAGAGATCGCCCCATGCGAGACTCAAACAGACGAGCCGCTCGTTCCAGGAACGCCTCGTCAACGACGCGCCTGCGCGAAAACAGATCGGAGTCTGCATCGCGTCCAACGCTGCGTTTTGTAGCGCGCAGTCTCGCCTTCACCGCTTCTGTCCCGAGCACATCTGCATCGAGACAAGGATCGCCGGAATCGACTCAGCGCCGAATGGCCGTTATGTGCGCTTGCGTATCCTTTTCTACTCTCTATAAGTTCCAACGGCCGGCTGCTGAGCAGAAGGGAGGTCAGCGGCATGATTTTCGAGACCGATCAAATCGGCGGCAATTGCTTGATATCGCCGACAATCCGCCTGAAGGATGGATCGGTCAGGCCGCTCCAGCGGCACACTCCCGGCGACTTCCTTCAAGTCACTTAGTATCGATTCGATATGTGGCCAGGGAAAATCTGTCGGGTCGTCGATGTCGCGATCTGCGCCGAAGATTATTTCGAGCTTGGCGACGACGCCGAGAAGTGAGCGAGCCCGTATGTGGGGCAGCTTGTCCTGAATCTCCAAGGCCACAGTGGAGGCCTCGACCTCCGCTTGGCAGGCGATTGAATAGGCGACCTGCTTCTCCATCGCTTCCGAGCCTCTAGCGTCAAGATAACGCCTCTTTAGACGCTGTTGAAGACGGCAAAGGACCTGAGAAACATGCTGCGCCCGCAACCAATCTCGCAGCAGTAGAGTTAGGGGGTCTGCATCCGGCAACCAGTTCGACGCCGTATTCCTGCCATTCGTAACGAGAGGCATAGTCGTGCTATGGTCGGAATCAGCCATGATCCGAGCTCCGCAAAGCGTGGGCGTGGTTAGACCATTGGAAGCGGGGAACCACTTCCAATGGCCGTTTCCTAAAACAAGCATATTTGCACTTTTTGTGCAACAGGGCATTTGAACAATGAAGGTAAGTGCGGCCCAAGTTCGCGCGGCCCGTGGGCTTCTCGACATTTCTCAACAGGAACTGGCGGATATATCCAAGGTAAGTTTAAGGACGATAGTGCAGTTCGAACGTGGTTCGAAGCCAGCATCTGAATCGATTCTGCAAGTGCTGAAGCTATCGCTCGAAGCAGCCGGAATAGAATTCATTCCAGAGAATGGCGGTGGCCCTGGTGTGCGCTTGTCACGCGGTACCGCAAACAGTTAGCCGAAGGCGGCACCTGCGGGCTTTACGGATTATCTGTTTCCGAATCAATGTCAGCAATGCGCCCAATGCCGGCCGTTCGAAGTGGTTGTCGCGGCCCAAAAGCAGCCGTTCATTCAATGCGCCAAAGAATGGCCGCTGCCGCGCCTATGCGTGAGTTCGACGAACTCGCTAGGGGAAAGCGCAGGGCGCGTCATGACGCAAGTAGTTCCGCCGAGACGCAACGCGCTTGTCCGCAGGGCTGTCACAATCTCTCCAAGCGATACCATACCGAGCCGCTCCGCTACGACCCGCAAGGATGCCGAGCCCACAAACGCTTCGGTGACCGCTTTCCTCAAAGCCGTCGCTGCCATGTTGCCTTCGCGGCATCATGTGTTTTCGATAGGACTCTCACTTCCATCAGTCTGAAGCGTCATCAGGAGAGTTTAGCTTGCGCATTCGCGTAACCAGGTTGTGATTTTCGCATCAAGTGTGCGGGCGACAGCAAGAGCCTCCAAACTACCATAGGAAAGCAGATAACTCTCCATTTTGTCGTAGGAGACATGCTCGGCGTCGGGACGTTCATCAACAAGGACTGTGACTGGGGCGTAAGATCCAGCATCGGGAACGTGCTTGACCATTTCTTTCATAATGAGCGGATTGCCCACCAAGAACCGCATGCTTTTAGGAGTGTCGAGCCCAGTTTCGCGCCGTAGAATGGCGCCCAAGTCGAATTCCGCGAAGAGCATGAGACCTGTGCGGCCTAGGCCGTTTTGCACAACGCGCTCCAAATCCGAGAAGAATTTGCGGCCCTCGTCGACTTGAAAAATTCTACCATGTCAGGTTGACCGACCGCCGACTTAAGGGGCGGCCACAACCGCGTCGAATGGTTTGGAACACCTCAGGCTGAAACGCTCAACCTCGACCTTGGCGATTGTCATTTCTTTCTCCGCAACAGCTCTCATGAATAAACGCGCGGCCGATTGCGCCGGGATGAGGCAACGCCGGTTAGGCTCCCAGGAAGGTCCGGACGTGGCTGGCAAACAATTCGTGGTACTGAAACAGGGCGCCGTGGCCGGAATCGGGATAGAGGACCAGCTGGGCGTTGCTTAGAGCCTTGAACATTGCGTAGGCGTTGTCCGCCGGCAGCATGGTGTCGTGGCTGCCGCTGACCACAAGGGCGGGCTGGTGAATGGCGCGCAGAGTGGCGTGCTCGGGATCAGGAGTGGCGCACCAGGTAATAAGCGCCTTGGCCTGCGGATCGGTCACCGTGCTGCCGTTATCGGTATCCCGATCTTCCTTACGCACCTTCGCCCGCTTCAGAAACGCGCTGCCGGCCGACTGGCTGGCGGACGACTTCGTGAAGAACAGTGGCAGGCGGGGGTCTGGCGCCTCGGTTTGGGAAAACGCGTCCTGCAGAACCGCCAATAGGTGTTCCTCTCCGCCTTTCGGAGCGGTGCCGACGAGGATAAGCTTGCGGACCAGCGTTCCATGCTCGGCGGCGATCTGCTGCGCGACGCAGCCGCCGAGGGAGAAGCCCAGCAGATCGACTTGGGAGAGGCCGAGCAGGTTGATAAAGGCGACCGCGTCTCGGGCCATCGCCTCGATACTGTCCGGCGTTTGGCCTGTCGAGCGGCCGACCCCGGCGTTGTCAAAAGCGATCACCGGGCGATCGGCCGCCAGGACATTGACGAGGGCGGGATCCCATGCATCGATGTTGCCCGAGAAATGCTGCAGGAGAACCAACGGCGTTCCGGTCGGTGGGCCGAGGCGGCGATAGGCAAAGCGGATTCCGCTGCCTTCGATGTAACGGGTGGGCGCTGTTTCTAGTGTGGCGGCGTCCTGGGTCGCGGTGTCGAGTTCAGTCATGTCATCCTCCGGATGCTTGGCATAAATAATCGAGTGGGAGTAGCCGGTGCGGTTTTGGCTAGGTTTGAGCCGCTCGTGGTCCAAGGCATTCCGTAGTCCGCCGAGCAGGCGTGGTGCTCCCGGCACGAAAGTGCCGGGAGCGGTATCGTCACTTCACGAGTGCGGCCTTTTCAATCACCGCGGCGACTTCCTTTGCGTGGACGACCAGGGAGGCATGGCTGCCGGCGACCTCAGTCGTCTGGGCCTTCATCATGTTGGCGAACAACTTCTGGACCTCGGGTGCGATGACCTTGTCCCTCGTGCTGATCACATAGAACGTCGGCTTATCGTGCCAAGCTGCCGTGTCGACCGGAGCCTCGAATGCGGTGTGGTTCAACGGGAGCTGATGGTTTGCCAGGGATTCGGCGATCTTCGGAGGAAGGTCAGCCGCAACTGCCGAAGGAAACACTTTGGGATCGATGTAGAGATCGCCCTTTTCGTCGGGATGAATCGCCGCACCGCCTTCGGTTGCCGGACCGCTCTTTGCCAGGGTGGCCAGGGATTGTCCTACGTCGGGCGCGAATGCGGAGACATAGACGAGCGCCGAGACCTTCGGATCGTCACCTGCTTGCGTGATGACAACGCCGCCCCAGGAGTGGCCAACGAGAACGGTCTTGCCGATCTGTTTCGCGAGCGCCTGTTTGGTGGCATCGACGTCCGCTTCGAGGGAGGTGAGAGGGTTTTCGACGAGCGTGACGTTGTAGCCCTTCTTCGTGAGGATGTCGGCGACAGGCTTCCAGCTCGTCTGGTCGACGAAAGCGCCATGGACGAGCACGATATTATGAGCCGCCCCCTTGGGCAGTTGAGCTGATTGGGCGGGGGCGGCAATTGCTGCTCCGGCCATGAGGACTGTGGCGACGGAAAGTAGAAGATTTCGCATTGGATTGCTCCGGTTAGAATGGCGGACGACGCGCGTCCGGGAATGGGCAGCCGTCTGTGCGAAGGCACGGTTCTTCCATCTGCCGTTTTGCGAAATGGATGACCTCGCGATGCATCGGGCCGCTGCGACATGAGATCGTCCGCGAAGGTCGCGGACGCTAGGGCACAATCGTCCGAATGTTGTGTCGGATCGTCCGAAGGGCTAACGTCGGTGACATGGACATCCTCGCTGAAGTGCTCGATCGCGTTCGCCTTGGCGGAACCTTGCTGTTCCACTTCGAACTCGGCCATCCCTGGAATCTCGCGTTGCCAAGGCGCCCCTACGCTCTGTTCCACTATCTCAGCCGTGGCTCGGCTACCCTCGCGCTCGAACAGGGACGAGAGCTCCACTTGACCGAGGGCGACTTTGTTGTCGTCACGCGTGGCGAGCCCCATGTGATCTACTCGGATAGCCGGACGGAGCCGCTACCGATTCTCGACATCGATCGACTAGCCGGGCGTCTTGGCCTCATTCGTCATGGAGGCGGCGAGCAGCCGCTCGCGACGATGATCTGTGGTAGTTTCACTGTGGCACGGCCCTCGCGCGGTAGCGTTTTGGAATTGCTTCCGCCCGTGCTTCTCCTGAAACCGACGGAAGACGGAGGATGGCTCGCGGCGATTCTGCAACGCATGGTGAGCGAGGCGGCGTTCGAGCGTCCCGGACAAGGCGTTGCGCTCTCACGTTTGACTGAAGTGCTCTTCGTCGAGGTGTTGCGAAGCTGGATCAAGTCGCTCGGCCCCGGAGAAGGCGGGTGGCTGGGGGCGATGGCGGACCCGCACATAGGACCGGCACTTCAGTTGATCCACGAACGGCCGGATCGGCCCTGGACGCTTGGCGACCTCGGGCAAAGCGTGGGACTTGGTCGTTCGGCTTTTTCGGCTCGCTTCACCAAGCTCGTCGGCGAGTCCATGTACCGCTATCTGATCGCGCGCCGGATGTCGGAGGCCGCGTTTCTGCTCGAAACAAGCGACGAGGGGATTGCACGGATTGCGACCCGCGTCGGCTACGAGACCGCGGCGGCGTTTTCGAAGCTGTTCCATCGACATCATGGCCTATCGCCTGGCCGTTATCGGGCAGTTCGCCGCTCTGACGGTGGCCGAAGGCAAGGGGGCGTTCTGGAAGCAGAAGTCGCCGATTAACCTCGACCAAGCTGGCTTCCGGGAGGTCTGGCGATAGGCGGCGGGGCGGCTCCGACGGGAGTGCTCAGTTTGACGAGACACGAACTGTCGTCGAGTTTTGGCTTGATCACAGGGCGACGACTGCTTTCGCGAGGTTGCCATCTAGTAGTGGACAGTCAGCTGCGGGCCCCTTCCCAGTCGTTGAACTTGCCTCAGAGAGGAGTGTTCAACGTTGACAGCAACATGCCACTCCACCGCCACTAGTCGCTGTTTTTTCGCCCCGCTTTGGTGTGCCAGGAGACAGGATCAGCGACCCACCGATTGATGTCGGATTCCCTCCATCCCGCACCATTTATGCTGATCTTGATCTGCGCCGGGAACGTGCCTTCGCCGATCTTGCGATAGATGGTTGAACGGGACAGGCCGGTCCTGGCAAGGACGGTTTTGAGGCGTATAATACGATCCGGCTCGGGCATAGCTTGCCTGCACCTCACTGGTTCTTGCTGATTTCTGCTGGGACAGAGAGGACGAACCCATGCCGGAGGCAATGAGGTTTGTCGCCTCAGCCGGCTGCGGGGTGGAAACGGCGGCAAATCGGCATACCTTAGATCCCAATGCCCCGCCCCTTACCGATGCCATGGCTGAAGGCGAGTTCCGCGCCCAGGCGACGACCCGACTCCACGTTGATGCCAAGCTCGCGTTTGCGGTTTGCCAGTAGGGATTCAAGGTGAGGGTCGCGTTCAAGGCTCTTGGCCATATCGGACATGGCCGAACGCGTTGACTTGTAGCCGGACATGTCGCCTGCTTGGTATTGATCCTGGCTTGTCCGGTGGAGCTTCTGCCAACGTTCCACGAAACGGTCGGCGCGATGGCCGGGATCGATGTCCATCCCAGTTCGGATTTCTGTTTCAAGCTGGAGAGCAAGCACGATGCGGCTGACGCGGCCGGCCCCCGCCTCGCGGACAAGCTCGGGATTTTTCACATAAGCCGCTTCGGCATCGCGCCAGCCATGCGGCCGCACCTTCTCGAAAGTGCTACGGGCATCCCTCAATTCGCGCATCTGGTCGGGACTGCCCTGCCCGTCCGCGTTTGCGTTGTGCGACATCGCGTCGAGAGCGCGCGCGTGACGCACAAGCGCCTTTGTGCGAGCGCTGCGCAACGCCGCTTCCGCGTCCACCGGCACATTCGTGTCGCGCGGCGCGCCGGTGACGAGATTTTCTCCGCCGGGCGTCGGGCCTGCATCTCCGATCTGCGCCCCAACACTCTCCCTTCCCGGCCCAGGTCCACGTTCCTGCCTGGGCTCGTCGTCTCCGGGCGAGCGCAACCCGTCCAGCAGCCCGCCGATCCTGTCGCGCAGCTTCTCCGGAACGATCCGGCGCACGATCTCGGCCACACGCTCGCGGAAGGTGATACCGCGCCGCTCGGCATAGGTCTGCGCCGGGTCAATCTGCTCGTAGTCCGACGCCATGTCCTTGGCGCGGTCGCGTGATAGCGTGCGTGCGAGCCGCTCGCGGGTCGCGAAGTCGTCGCCACCATAATGCAGGTCCATCCCCTCGCGATGTCGCGACAGTGCGACGTAGCTGCCATGTGCATCCATGCCCGGCGTAGCGAGCACATGGGTGCGGTCAACCGTCATGCCCTGCGCCTTGTGAATGGTCGCGGCATAGCCGTGGTCGATGTGCGCGTAGTCTTTCAGGTCGAACCGCACCGACCTCCCATCGTCAACGCGAACTGTCATGCTTTGTGTGCTGAGCTCCTCCACGATGCCGAGCGTGCCGTTCTTGACGCCGAGCCCGCGCTCGTTGCGCAAGAACATGACGCGGTCACCGCTGGCGAAGGCCCTTGCACCGCGTTCGACATTCACCTGAACCTCGTCGCCGAGATCGCCGGCAGTGCGCAGCCGCTGGCGCACTGCCTGGTTGAGCGCGCGCACCTCGTCGTTTGTGTGGGTAAGGATTGTCCGGGTTGCCTCTGGATGCGCCTGCCTGTCGCGGTCCCAGCGCTCGACGAGTTCACCTCGTGCCTCATTGCGCGTTGCAGCCTGATGCATGCCTTGCGCGTCGTAGGCGTTGATCGCGGCGCCGATCCTGCCGGTTGCCAGATCGCGCGTTGCGTCACGCTGCCAGTCCTCGCGCTGCCGGCGCACCTGGCTGATTTCGACGCCGCCGTGTCGCTCGTGAATCGAGCGGAATGCAGCCCCGGCTTCGATTGCCTGCAGCTGCTGCGGATCGCCGACGAGGACGACTTTCGCGCCAACGTCCGCCGCATGGGAAAGCACGCGCTCCAACTGGCGCGTGCCGACCATGCCGGC